>JACRMD010000068.1:0-689 GCA_016215085.1 Solirubrobacterales bacterium
CCAGCCTGCAGAGCGGTTTCGGTCCTCGCGCATCGAGGGCGGCGGCACTGGACACCCACCCCGCCCTGGGCGAGCATCGTGCGATGCTCGGTCCGATCCGCCAGGCCACGGCTACCTGGGCCCTCGCCGTGGCGCTCTTCGGCGCGGTGTTCGCGCTGCGGCTGGTGGTCGACGCCCCGGGCGAAGCAGTCGGCATCCTGTTCGTGGTGCCGATCGCGCTGCTGGCGTCGCGCCTCGGCGTGGCCGCCGGCGCCCTGGGCGCGGTGATCGCCTTGGTGTTGATCGCGACCTGGGTCCAGGTGCGCGACGTGCCCCTCGGTCCACTGGGCTGGGCGTCGCGGGCTGTGGTGTTCGGGCTCACGGGGCTGGCGCTCGGGTGGTATGCGGAGCGCCTGCGCGCGGAGCGCGCGCTCGCCCGGCGTCTGGTCGCCGAGGCTCCCGAGGCGCTGATGGATGTCGACGCCCGCGGCTGCGTCGTCGATGCCAACCCCGCCTGCGAGGGCCTGTTCGCCGTGGGACCCGGCGGGCTGGCCGGCCGGCCCCTCGCGGAGCTGGTGCCCGCCCGTCTGGCCTCGTGGCGCCCGGCGCTGCTGGACTTCCTCGCGGCGCCGGGGTTCCGCTCGTTGCGCGACGTCGACGGCCTCGCCGTACGCACGGCCGACGGTGAGGAGGTCCCGGTCGACGTGACG
>JACRMD010000068.1:768-6860 GCA_016215085.1 Solirubrobacterales bacterium
ACGTGACGGTGACGCCGCGCTCGTCGGCCGGTGGCACAGTCGTGCGCGTGCTGCTGCGCGACGCGCGGGCCCAGCGGCGGCAGGTCGACGCGCTCCGGCACACCGCGACGCTGCTGGCGACGGCGGAGGAGGTCGCCGGACTCGGGTCGTGGGAGTGGGACCTGCGCACCGGGCGCCAGCGCTGGTCGGACGAGCTGTACCGCCTGCTCGGGCTCGATCCGCAGCGAGACGAGCCAACGTTCGACCGCTTCATGTCGGTGGTGCACCCCGAGGACCGCCCGCTCGTGGAAGCGGCCGGCCGCAGGGCGCTCGCCGCGCAGGAGTCTTCGGTGAACGTCTTTCGCATCGTGCACGCCGACGGCAAGGTCCTCGTCGTCGAGGGCGCGGGCCGGGCGATCCGCGACGCGCGGGGCGACGTGAGCGTCATCGTCGGCACCACGCAGGACATCACCGAGCGCAAGGCGGCGGAGCGCGCGCTCGTCCACGCCGCCGCGCGTCACGCCCGCCAGGAGCGCACGAGGGATCTGCTGCTGGTCAGCGACCTGGCGCTGCAGGAGGCGACGCTGGACCACCTGTTCGCCACCATGGTTGCTCGGGTGTGCCGCGCGCTGCCGTGCGACGGCGCGCGGCTGCTCGCGAGTGGCGGCACCCACGAGGCGCCGACCATCCTCGCGGCGCAGGGCCCCGCCCAGGCGGACTGGGAGGCGCGCTTCCCGGAGAGCATCGGGCAGGCCGCGGAGGTCCTGGGCACCGGGCACGCGCTGTCGGACGGTGGCCGCGACGCAGGCCCTGCCTCCCGCGCCCGCCTCGCCGCAGCGCCGCTGCTGCAGGAGGACCAGGTCATCGGAGTGCTGCAGGTCGTTCGCGCGGAGGGCGGCCCGTTCGACGACGACGACCTCGGGCTGCTGCAGCTGGCCGCGGACCGGCTCGCGCTCGCCGCCAGCCACGGGCGGCTCGTCTCGCGCGAGCGGCACATCGCCCACACGCTGCAGCAGAGCCTCCTGCCCCGCACCCTGCCCGAGGTCCCCCGGCTCGATCTCGACGCGGTGTTCCGGCCGGCCGGGGAGGGCCTGGTGGTGGGCGGCGACTTCTACGACGCCTTCCCGATCGGCGACGACCGCTGGGTGCTCGTCGTGGGCGACGTCTGCGGGAAGGGCGCCGAGGCTGCTGCGCTCACCGCGCTGGTCCGCTACACCCTGCGTGCAGAGGCCATGCACGAACCGCGGCCCGGAGAGCTTCTTGGGCTGCTCAACGACGCGATGCTCGCCCAGCACCTCGACCACCGGTTCTGCACTGCCCTCTGCGCCCTCATCGACGTCTCCTCCCCGGAGGCGACGCTGACCATCGCCGCCGGCGGCCACCCGATGCCGTTGATCGTCCGCGCGGACGGTGACGTTGAGCCCCCGCTCGACCCGACCGGCCCTATCATCGGCGTGCTGCCGGGCGCGGACTTCGACGAGCACATGGTGCGGCTGAAGCCGGGCGACGCGCTCATTGCCTTCACCGACGGACTCATCGACGCCCACGCTCCCCGCCGGATCGTCACCTTCCACGAGCTGGCGCGTGCCGCGTCGAGCACCGAGCCCCGGTCGGCCACCGACCTCGTGCACCGCCTCCTGGCCGTCGCCTGCGGACCGGACGACCGCCCGGTCCGCGACGACATCGCGGTGCTCGCCATGCGCGTCCGCCTCAGGGAAGGCGACGCGTGCGGTCGGCCTCGCGGCGCGGCCTCCGCGGCGTCGCCGGCGTCGGCCGTGGACACGCCGGTCGAGATGCCCGCGGTCGAGCAAGAACCCGAGAGGGAGTCCGGACGGCTCGTCGCGCGTGCCGACGGGGGCCAGGCTTGTGCGACCCGCGCCTGCGGCGTCTCGCGACCGGCCGAGCTGGCCCGGTCGACGCTGTAGGTGACTGTCACAGCTCGCTGTGGAGGCGCTGGCAGACCGCGCGCGTGCTCGAGCGCTCCTTGACGCCCCTGGTGACGGCGGTGCCCTGCGCCGCCGAGCCGAAAGGCGGTTGACGATGCAGCGTGCTCCTCGGGGCCGCGGGGTCCCGAACCGGGTCTGTCGGACGTGTTCGGCTTCATCGGCAACAAGCTCGTCCTGCACTGGGGCCATCTCCAGGACGACCGGGTGCCCGAGATCGCCACCCCACCTCGCTGGCCACTCGTCGTCCTCGACAACCGAAGGCACTGCGGCGCCAGGCGTCGTGACGCGACTACGTGAGCCTGCCGGCGTTGTTCAACGCTTCGCGATCACCATGTGGCTGCAGTGCCGTCGCCCCTCCCGGTGGGCGCAGCCGCGTTCGCCGAGGACGTCTACGTCATGCTCAGCCTGCTTGCCCAGAGCGCGCTGGCCCGGCGTGCGAGCGGTGATCGCATCGCCAACGGGCTACCGTCCAGCAGCGATCCCGCGGCACTTCGGTCCGCGTGGCGCGAAGCTCGGTGACCGTCGGTCCGGTCGTGGTGTGCTCGCCTACCTGCGGCGCCGGTCGAGCTGGCAGGGCGCGAGCCGCCGCAGGTCGGGACTTCATTCGCTCAGTCGACCTGGCCCTCGGTCACCGAGGCGTCCACGACCACCTCGAGCAGGACATCCTCGCCGAGCTCGATCCCCAGCACGAGCTCCCCTGTGGAGATTCCGTGGTCGTCTTCGTCGAGAAGCCAGCCGTCGGTGACTTGCCGCGGGTCGAGCCGCAGCCCGTCCTCCACCTGGTCGGACCCGTCCCGTGACGACTGAGAGATCAGGCGGATGAACGCGACTGCGTGCGGATCGTGCTCTGATGCGGCCGCGAGCGAGACATGGCCGAGAGTCCCGCGGACGGTCAGCACCGCCACGCCGGCCACTTTGATCCCGGCGAACGCGTCGCTGCCCTGCCACCGCTCCAGCGTGTCAAGCACCTCGTCAAGCGTCATCGTGCCGCGGCTGCGAATCGGCTGGGCATGCCTGCCGTATACCCCGGTGCGCCACGTGGGCTAGTACCAAGTGCGACGATTGCCGCTCTCTCGGAGAGCGATGGTCCGGGCGTTCTCAGCGGGGCGGACGGCCGGTTGGCGCTCACGAGGTCCTCGGGCTCGCCGGGTGCGTCGTCCGCCGCTCGTAGATGAGCGGAAAGGCTGGGGCGTGGTCCATGCAAAGGAGCGGACGGGGCGCCCGCTCCTCCGTGCCGTTCCCCCGATCTCTTGGGCGTGAGTCCTATGTCCGTGCCGACGATCTCGCGTTCCGAACTGCCTCCCTCTCCGTCGCTGAGGTTCGGATGATGCTGGCCGCTACCCTCCACTCGCTCGCCGCCACGGGCATCCGTGGGTACCCCGGCTGCGAGTAGGCAGTTCTCCGCAAGCAGGCGCCACTGGTGAGGTGCGGCCGCGTCTGGGGTTGTGCCTCGCCACGACGACACGGTCTCGACCCCCGTGCTTGGCAGCGTTGAGGGCGCGGTCGGCGGCATCGACCAGCGCGCGGGCTGGTGCGTCCCACGTGGCGACGCCGGCTGAGAACGTCGCGGCGCGGCAAGGTGCCGCGGAGCGTTCGACGAGCGCTCCCTGCGGCGGGACCGTCGCATCCGGGCAGCAGCAGGGCGACCTTCCTCACCGCCCAATGGGGGTCATGGTACGTGCGTGCGTAGAGGATGAAGTGCTGACGCTGATGTGCGGTGCGGGGAGCGGCTCGACGTGATTGAGCGCTGCGTACCGGGTGCGCCTCGGCCGGTTGAGCAGGAGCTTGCCGGCATGGACCGAGGCCAGGACCGCGCCCGAGCGTGCGAGGCCGGCGTTCAGCGATCCGACAAGGCCCGCTCGCAGCCGTGACTGCGGGGCGGAGGTGGCGATCGCCACGAAGGCCGGGGTCCGCGACGAGCGCGGTCGCGTCGCCTCACGGCGGCGAGGAGCTCATCGGGCGTGCCGCGGGCGGCCTCTGCGCACCGAGACGAGCTGGTAGCGCTCGTTGCCGCCCTTGACGGTCTCCTCGCGGACGGTGCCGATGCCGCGGACGTAGGTCTTGTGGTCGACGACGCCGGGCTCGAGCGGCGTCGTTTCCTGGATGAGCATCGCGTGACGCGCGCTGACCGCGGGCGTGCGCACCGTGGTGTGCTGGTTGAGGATCACGTAGCGGTCTTGCGCGTGCCCGATGTAGTACTCCTGCCAGCCGCGGTCGCCGGGCTTGGGGTGGGCGGGCATGAAGATGCCGGCCCGGGCGCCGTCGCGCCCGGCGCGGAAGGTGCCCTCGCGGCTGTCGACCCGGCCGTCGGGCTTGAGCGTCGCGGTGTCCTCGCCGAGGTACCAGACGTTGCCGGCGCGGTCCTGGGCGTAGTAGTCGTGGGTGCGCTCGACGACCCGTCCGTGCTCGAAGACCCTGTCGAAGACGACGGTGGCACGGATGCCCTGGATGCGCTTGATGCGGTGGGTGACGATGAACACGTCACGGGCCGGCGTGCCGTCGTCCTCGCCTCGGTAGGTCAGCACGGTGCCCGGCTTGAGCGGAAACCACGGGTTGTCGACCGTGCGCACGAACTCGCGGGCCGGCGGCAGCGGCGGGGGCGGAGGCGGCAGCGGCGAGCAGTGAGGACGTGGCGCGCATCGAGGGTCTCCTTGCGTCGAGGTGGTCGGGAGGCAGGGGACGCTGGCGGGCGCGGATGACGGGCTCATGACGGGAGCCGTCATGGCGCCGTCATCTGCGGTCGGTGAGACTGTCGGGCGATGCGCGTGCTGATCGTCGAGGACGAGCCGCGGATGGCCGCCGTGATCGCGCGCACGTTGACCAAGGATGGCGCGGCGGCCGATCTGGCGGCCGACGGCGATCGCGCGATCGAGCTGGCGACGATCGTCGACTACGACGCGATCGTGTTGGACGTGATGCTGCCCGGGCGCTCGGGCTTTGACGTCTGCCGGCTGTTGCGCGAGCGCGGCGTGTGGGCGCCGGTGCTCATGTTGACCGCGCTGGATGCCGTCCATGACCGCGTGGCCGGACTCGACAGCGGCGCCGACGATTACCTCGTCAAGCCCTTCGCGCTGGCCGAGCTGCAGGCCCGCCTGCGGGCGCTCGCCCGGCGTGGGCGCCCCGAGCGGCCGGCGATCATCGAGATCGGCGACCTGCGACTCGATCCCGCGCGCCGCGCCGTGCAGCGCGGGGCGGCGGAGATCGAGCTGTCGGCGAAGGAGTTCGCGCTGTTGGAGACGATGATGCGCCGCCGCGGCGAGGTGCTCTCCCGGCTCGAGCTCATCGAGTCGGCGTGGGACTTCGCGTACGAGAACCGCTCCAACGTCATCGACGTCTACGTGCGCCGGCTGCGGGCCAAGATCGACGAGCCGTTCGGCACCGCGACGATCGAGACGATCCGCGGCGCCGGCTACCGCATCCGCGACACACCATGACCACCTTGCCGATCCGCGCCCGGATGGCAGCGGCGTTCGCCGTCGCGATGGCGACGGTGCTCGCCGCGAGCGGGTGGTTGCTCTACACCCGGCTGGACCGCGACCTCGCCACCGCTCTGGACACCGAGCTGCGGCTCCGCGCACAAGACCTCCAGACGCTCGCCCGCGACCCGCGGGGATCGATCGCGGGCGGGCCGCCGATCCGGCTCATCGAGCACGGCGAGAGCTTCGCCCAGCTCCTGACTCCCAGTGGGCGCGTCCTGCAGGCGAGCAGTCCCCGTCTCCGTCCCGCGCCCCTGCTGGATGCGTCAGCGCGAGGCGCAGCTCTCGACGGCCCGCGTTTCGGCGACCTCCCCGCCATCCCGGGACTCGACGAGGGCGTGCGGCTGCTGGCCCTCCCCGTTCGGCGCGATGGTCGGCGGCGAATCCTCGTCGTGGGCGCGACTGCCGAGAACCGGCGTGAGGCGCTGCGGAGCCTGCGTGACGAACTGCTGATCGCCGGCCCGCTCGCGCTCGTGCTCGCCACTGGGCTCGGTTACCTGCTGGCCGGCAGCGGTCTGCGCGCCGTCGACGCGATGCGTTCACATGCCGAGCGCGTCTCCGCCGACCGGCCGCACGAACGACTTCCGGTCCCGCGCACCGGCGACGAGCTGCAGCGCCTGGGCACCACCCTCAACGACATGCTCGGCCGCCTCCAGGATGCCGTCGAGCGCGAACGCAGTTTCGTGGCCGA
>JACRMD010000069.1 GCA_016215085.1 Solirubrobacterales bacterium
GCCCGCGGCCGCGGGCGGCGGCGCATCGGGGTGCTGGACCTCCTCCACCGCGACGTACCCCGCGGTGGCGGCGCCGCCGGCGACGGCGCCCACGACGAAGAGCTTGGTGAGCACGGCCTTGGCCGCCGCGAACGCGCCACCGGAGGCCGCCGCACCCGTGCCGACGACGGCGGCGCCGCCGCCCACGCCGAGCGCCGAGGCCAGCACCGAGCCCTTGAGTCCCGCGCCCGGCACGACGGGCAGGATCGCGGCCATCGCGGCCTTCTGGCGCTGGACCTCGTCGCGGAACGCGCGGCAGCCCTCGCACTCGTCGAGGTGGTGGCGCAGCCGGGAGCGCCGCAGGGCGCCGCCGCGCAGGGTCGCGAGCTCCTCGCGGATCTCACGGCAGTCGGCCCCGCGCGCCTCGCGCCGGTGCAGCAGGTTCTCGCGCGCCTGGAAGACCAGCGCCTTGACCTTCGCGCGCCTCACGCCGAGCACCTCGCCGATCTCGTCGTGCGAGAGCGCGCCGAGCTCCGCGAGGACGAGCGCCGCGCGCTGGTCGTCGGGCAGCCGCCGCAGGTCGGCCAGCAGCTCCTGGAGGTCGGCCCGCCGCTGGACCTCGGCGGGCAGGCCCTCGGTCGCCACGGAGACGTCGTCGAGCGCCACGGCGTCGCGCCGCGCGCGCAGCACCGACAGGCACCGGTTGCGCGCGACGGCGTAGAGCCACGGCTTGAGCTGGAGGTCGCGCCCGTCCTCGCGCATGGTGCGGTAGGCGGCGACGAAGGTGTGCTGCAGGACGTCCTCGGCCTCGGTGCGGTCGCCCAGCATGTGGCGGCAGAAGGCGAGCAGGGGCCGGTGATGGCGGTCGTAGAGCGTCTCGAAGGCAACCTCGTCGCCGGCGCGAACGCGGGCGACCAGCCGCTCGTCGGACTGGGGGCGGATGGCCACACGCTCCTGCAACGCGCCGGATCGGCGCAGGTTGGTGGGTGCGGCCGTCATGGCGCGAGTAGGGTTCCCGCTGCATGCCGTACTTCACGCATGAAGGCCACCGGCTCGCCTACACCGAGTACGGCGACGGCCCTCGCACCACCGTCCTGCTGCACGGGCTGCTGCTGTCGCAGAAGATGCACCGCCCGCTCGCGCGCGCCCTCGTCAAGCGCGGGAACCGCGTCGTCACCCTCGACCTGCTCGGTCATGGCGCGTCGGACCGCCCGCGCGACATGACGCAGTACTCGATGACGTTCTTCGGGCAGCAGGTCATCGGCCTCCTCGACCACCTCCAGCTTGACGAGGCCATCGTCGCAGGCACGTCGCTCGGCGCCAACACGGCGCTGGAGGCGGCCGCGATCGCGCCCGAGCGCCTGCGCGGCATGGTCGTCGAGATGCCGGTGCTCGACAACGCCCTGCTGGGCTGCGCCATCGCGTTCACGCCCCTCATGATGGCGCTCACGTTCGGCGAGCCCGTCATGAAGCTCGTCTCGGCCGGCGCGAAGCTCGTCCCGACCAGGGGGCTGTGGGGCCCCGACGTGCTGCTGGACTGGGTCCGCCAGGACCCCGGCCCGTCGGGCGCGGTCATGCAGGGCCTGTTCTTCGGCCGCATCGCCCCGCACAAGGCGATCCGCCGCACGATCGACGTCCCGGCGCTGGTCATCGGCCACGAGCGCGACCCCGTCCACCCGTTCAGCGACTCCGACGAGCTCGTCGCCGAGCTGCCCGACGCCCGGCTGCTGCGCGCGGACTCGATCCTCGAGCTGCGCATCGCGCCCGAGCGGCTGACCAACGAGATCGCCGACTTCCTGGACGAGTGCTGGAAGCCGCGGCGCCGGGGCGGCGGGCGCGGCCGCAAGGCCGCCTAGCCCGACTTCAGCGCCAGCACCGTCAGGCGGTCGCCGGCCAGCAGCTCCAGCAGCGCGTCGACCACGCGCGGGTCGAACTGCGAGCCGGCGCAGCGGCGCAGCTCCTCCGCCGCGACGTCCACGGGCAGGCCGCGCCGGTACGGGCGGTCCGAGGTCATCGCCTCGAACGCGTCGGCGACGAAGATGATGCGCGCCTCGAGCTCGATGGCCTCGCCGGCGAGCCCGTCGGGGTAGCCGCGGCCGTCCATGCGCTCGTGGTGGTGGCGCACCCACCGCGCCTCGTCGGCGAGCCCGGCGTGGGCGAGCATGTGGCCGCCGACCTCGGGGTGCAGCTCGATCTGCGTGCGCTCGCCGGCGGTGAGCTCGGCCGGCTTGTGGAGGATCTCCTCCGGCACGGCGACCTTGCCGATGTCGTGCAGGAACGCGGCGCGGCGCAGGTGCACGATGCGCTCCTCGCCGAGCCCGAGCGCCTGGCCCAGCGCGACGGCGTAGGCCGCGACGTTCTCGGAGTGGTCGCGCGTGTGCAGGTGCTGGCTGTCGATGCCGGCGACGACGGCGTGCAGCGTGGCCAGCATCCCCTCGGCCGCGCCTGGGGCGCCGACGTGCTCGGCCTCGCGCGCCACGGCGCAGAGGTTCTTGCCGTTGCGCTTGGCCCAGTACAGCGCGGCGTCGGCCTTGCGCTCGAGCTCCTCGCGCGTGGAGCCGTCCTGCGGCATCGCCGCGACGCCGCCGGAGATCGTCACGTGGCGGTCGGGCAGGATCGTCGCCCGCGAGATCGCGGTGCGCACGCGCTCGGCGGCCAGCAGGGCGTCGAGCTGGCCGGTCTCGGGCAGCAGCAGCCCGAACTCCTCCCCGCCGATGCGCGCGAACGAGTCGCTGGGCCGGATCAGCGGCAGCACGAGCTGCGCGATGCGGACGAGCACCTCGTCGCCGGCGTGGTGGCCGAGCGTGTCGTTGATGGACTTGAAGTCGTCGACGTCGAAGAGCACGAACGACGCGCCCGAGCCGTAGCGCTCGTGGCGGTGCAGCTCCTTGGCGAACGCCTCGTAGAAGTAGCGCCGGTTGTAGAGCCCGGTCAGCGGGTCGCGGATCGCCGCCTCCCGCTCCTCGCGGTAGTCGCGGGCGTGCTGGACGGCCACCCCGAGCTGCCCGACCAGGAGCTCCAGGAGCCCGAGCTCGGGATCGAACGGGCCCTCGGCCTGCGGGCGCACGAGCGTCACGACGCCCAGCGACTGGCCGCGCGCGGCCAGCGGCAGGCGCAGCACGTGGCGCCGGCCGCGGACGTCGGCCTCGGGGCCGTCGACGGCGCGGGCGGGCGCCCACACGCACTCGCCCGACCACGCCCCGGTCGCCGCCGCGAGCCGCAGCGTCCCGTCCTCGCCGGGCAGGTGCAGCGCGCTGGAGGACGTGCGCGCCGCGCGGCGCAGCGCGTCCAGGCCGCGCTCGACCATCGGCGCCTCCTCGAGGACCTCGGTCATCGTCGAGGCCAGGCCGGTCAGGGCCTCCATCTCCGCCGCGCGGCGCTGGGCGTCGGCGCGCAGCTCGCGCTCGCGCTCGACCGCCCGGCGGTGCTCGACCAGCAGCTGCGCCTGGCGCGCGAAGGCCGCGACGCACGTGGCCAGGAACCAGGCGCCGTAGTAGGAGCCGGTGCCGGCGTCCAGGCCCCCGTCGGCCAGCGCGTCGACGGCGCAGGCGGCCGGGAAGACGGCGAGCGCGGCGAGCGGCAGCAGCGCGC
This sequence comes from Solirubrobacterales bacterium, assembly GCA_016215085.1. Taxonomy (GTDB): domain Bacteria; phylum Actinomycetota; class Thermoleophilia; order Solirubrobacterales; family Solirubrobacteraceae; genus Baekduia. The sequence continues at coordinate 3,571 of JACRMD010000069.1, forward strand.
GGGCGAGGCGGTGGCGGCCGGATCGGGGCGCGTCGGCGCGCGGCTCGGCGGAGGACGCCTCGGCGGCCGCCGCGGTGGCGAAGGCGTAGCCGGCCAGCGACCACAGCAGCGCGGTGACCCAGGCCTCGGCCCCGAAGACGCCCTTGGCCGAGGCCGCGGCCAGCGAGTCGCCGGCGCCGACCGCGACGAGGCCCACGCCGAGGCCCGCGCGGGCGCGCTGGGGCGCGGGCGCGATGGGGCAGGTCCCCCAGCGTCGCCAGCGCCCACAGGACGAACGCGGCGAGGTCCACGACGACGACCGCGGTGAGCAGGAGGTCGCCCGTGCGGCCGCCCGCCACGACCACCACGTCGACGACCACGGCGACGAGCGCGCCCGCGAGGACGAGCGGGTCGACCGCGTCGACGGCGCGCATGCCGGCGCGCGCCTCGCGCACGAGCGCGCCGGCGGCCACGAGCAGCAGCAGCGAGCCCGCCGCGCCGACGTACAGGCCGGCGGTGGCGCCGACCCCGAAGAGGGCGACGACGACGGCCAGCAGCGAGCCGGCCGCGGCGGCCGCGTTGGCGGCGCCGAGCGCGCGCCAGGCGTGACGGCGCTCGGGCGCGCGGCGGGCGGCCGAGGCCGCCAGCAGGGCCGCGTACGTGCAGAGCAGCAGCGGCATCGTGAAGAGCAGGTCGGCGACCTCGACCCCGAGCACGGGCAGGACGAACGGTCCGGCCGCGATGACGATGACGAACGCCCCCGAGCTGTCGGTCCTGGACCCCGACATGGTGCCCCGGGTCGTCGGCGCGTCGCCGCTCTTCTTGAAACCGGCATGACGGCGCTCAAGCCCCGCGGGCCCGCGTCCGAGATCACAGGGTGCGATGCAGCGCCACGCCTGCGGCTTCTGCGGCTGGTCCCGCCCCGCCACCTCGGCGACGATGCTCGACCCCCGGTGCGAGCGCTGCGGCTGCGTGCTCGACGCCGTCGAGGTCGCGGAGCTGACGCCCGACCGCGGGCCGTCGCTGCGCGCGCCCGCCTGGGCGCTGCCGGTCCTGCTCGTGCTCCTCACCACGCCGCTCGTGCTCGCGGCCGCCAAGGTCGCCTACGCGCGCGGCGGCACGGCGGCGGGCGCGGCCGCGTTCGTCATCGCCGCACTGGCCGCGTTCGTCGCGCTGGCCCCGTCGGCGCAGCGCCGCTAACACCGTCCCTACACGACCCGAGGTATCGTCCCCGCCGCATGTCCAGCCGTCAGGAGGAGAAGGAGCGCCGGCGCCAGGAGCGCGTCGAGCGCGAGGAGGCCGAGGCGCGGAAGGCCGCGGGCCGGCGCAGGCCGCAGCTCGTCGGCGGCGCGCTGCTGGCCGTCGTGGCCGTCGGCGCCGTCATCGCGGCGGTCGTCGCCGGCAGCGGGGGCGACGACGGCAACGGCAAGACCGACGCGTCGGCCGCCAAGGTCAAGCTCCCCGGCGTCCAGATCGCCGACCTCGGCGAGGCGGCCAAGGCCGCCGGCTGCACCGCCAAGAGCTACCCCAGCGAGGGGCGCGAGCACCTGTCCTCGGACACGGGGACGAACGACAAGTACAAGACCAACCCGCCGACCTCCGGCACGCACCGCCCGCAGTACCCCGACGACGGCATCTACTCCCCGGGCAACGAGCCCGCCAAGGAGAACTGGGTGCACTCGCTCGAGCACGGGCGGATCATCATCCAGTACAAGCCGGGCACGCCGAAGAAGGTCCAGGACCAGCTCGAGGCGCTCTTCAACGAGAAGGTCAAGGGCGTCGCCGGCTACCACCAGCTGCTCATCCAGAACAACACCGGGATGAAGCCCGAGGTCGCCGCGGTGGGGTGGACGCAGCTGCTCACGTGCCCGACGATGAACGACAAGGTCTTCGACGCCATCCGGGCGTTCCGGACCAAGTACGTCGACAAGGGCCCGGAGCTGATCCCCTAGCGGGGCGCCGGCGGCCCGGGCGGCTCGACGATGTCGCGCCCGGTGGGCCGGAGCTCCTCGTCGAGCTCCAGCTGCCAGAAGTACCGCGTGAACGTCCGGCCGGCCTGGAAGTCGCCGACGTGCGGCTCGATGCGCTCGCCGCTCGCCATGCGCGCGATCAGCTCGGGGTAGCTGCGCCCTGGTCGCGCGGCGTACACCGGTGCGGGGAACGCGCCGCCGAAGCGCGTGTTGACGTCGGTGATGCCGAGGCCGATCTCGCGGTCGCGGAAGACCTGCACGGTCGCGGGGCCGCGGACCTCCAGCGCCTCGCAGACGCGGCGGCCGAGGTCGATGAGCTCCTCGTCGGCGACGACCGTGCCCTTGATCGACTCGCCGCCGCGCGACTCGAGCATCGTGCGCGGGATCGCGTTCAGGCAGCGCCCGTCGGGGTCGCCGAGGCAGTCGATGGAGAACTCCGGCCCGTCCATGAGCTTCTGCACCATCACCGGCTCGTCGACGTACTCGCACAGGAACGCGGCCTCGCGCGCGTCCCTGGCCGGGAAGATGTTGCGCGCGCCCGAGCCCTCGATCGGCTTGACCATCACCGGGTAGGAGCCGACGTCCTCGCCGGGCAGCACGGTCGGCGGCGACGGCAGCCCGTGCTCCTCGAGCATCTTGTGGCACTCGTACTTGTCGAACGTGCGCCGCGCGACCTCCGACGGCGGTACCAGCGCGGGCAGCAGGCCATCCTCGCGCGCCTTGGCGAGCACCTCGATGTCGAGGTCGGTCAGCGGGACGATCGCGCCGACGTCGAGCTCCTCGCACAGGGCCTGGAGCGCCGGGACGTAGTCCGGGTCCTTGATCAGCGGGACGCTGCGGCGGACGGTCGCCGCGTACTGCGCGGGCGCCAGCGGGTTGGGGTCGCAGGCGACCACGGTCGTGTGCTGGGCGAACGCGCTGACGATGTCGTAGCGCTTGCCCGTGCCGGTGAGCAGGACGGCCTTCATGACGGGTCCACCCATCCTCCTGTCTCGCCCTTGTAGAGGCCGTGGCCGGTGACGAGCATCCGCACGGTCAGCCACAGGATCTTGAGGTCGAGCGCGAGCGAGCGGTGCTCGACGTACCAGATGTCCAGCTCGATACGCTCGGGCCAGGGCAGCGACGCGCGGCCGTTGACCTGCGCCCAGCCGGTGATGCCCGGCTTCATCGCCAGCCGGCCGCGCTGGCGCGGCGTGTACTGCGCGACCTGCACCGGCACGGTCGGGCGCGGGCCGATGATCGACATCTCGCCGCGGAGCACGTTGATGAGGTTGGGCAGCTCGTCGAGCGAGGTGCGGCGCAGCAGCGCGCCGACGCGGGTGATGCGCGTGTCGCCCTCGTTGACGGCGAGGCCCGCGCCCATCCTCTCGGCGCCGGAGACCATCGTGCGGAGCTTGAGGACGTCGAACTCGACGCCGTCCTTGCCGACGCGCCGCTGGCGGTAGATCGGGTGGCCGTGGCTCTCCAGGCGGATCGCCACGAGCGCGGCGAGCATGATCGGCGAGGACAGCACCAGCGCGATCCCGGAGACGACGACGTCGAAGATCCGGCGCAGCGGCTCGCGCATCAGCGGGTCCCCTCCGGCGGTTCCCAGCCCGCCTCGGTGCCGTGGCGCAGGTGGTCGGCGAGCCCGAGGGCGACCGAGGCCTGCGTCAGCACGTAGTAGCGGGCCAGCAGAAACGGCCGCGCACGGACCGGGACCGCCGCCGTCGCGAGCAGCGCGAGCTGCGTGCGCCGCAGGGCGGGCGGGGACAGCATCAGCGCGACCAGGTGCAGGAACGGCCCGAAGTACCGCAGCCAGCGGTGGCTGGCGATCATCATGGTGTACCTGGGCGGCCACCCGCGCGGGTCCAGCAGCCCGCCGCGCAGGACGATCGCCCACGCGTGGGCCATCATCCGGCGCTTGCGGGCCGACTCGCCCTCGATGTCGGGGACCATGCGCTCCGTCGCCCGCGCCGCCGGCTGGTAGACGCAGCGCCAGCCGCGGCGCACGAGCGTGAACGGCAGCTTGAGGTCGTGGCCCATCACCGGGTCGACCACCTCGTAGGCGTCGCGGCGCGTCGCGTAGATCGCGCCGTTGCCCGCGGTGACCGAGCAGAGGTCGGACTCGCGGGCGCGCAGGAACATCTCGTAGCGCCAGTACAGGCCCTCCTGGTTCGTCCCGCCCTCGGGGTTGACGAACCGGACCTGCCCGCAGACGTAGCCCACGCGCGGGTCGGCGAACGGCGCGACGAGCTCGCGCAGCGCGTCCGGCTCCCAGGTCGCGTTGGCATCGGAGAACGCGACGACGTCGGCGCTCGCGCGCGCCACCGCGGCGTCCTGCGCGCGCACCTTGCCGCCGCGCGGCAGCTCGAGCACGACGTCGGCGCCCGCCGCCCGCGCCGCGGCCGCGGTGCCGTCGGGCGAGCCGTCGCACGCGACGACGACCTCGAGCTTCC
>JACRMD010000070.1:0-3353 GCA_016215085.1 Solirubrobacterales bacterium
GCCGGGCCGCCGCCGACCGCCCAGGCGAACGCGGCCGCCGCGGCCGCCATGCGCGCGCCCGGCCCGTCGCCCTCGCGCACCTCGCGGCGCCGCGCGATGACGTCCAGCGCCTGGCGCTCGGGGTCGCCGAAGAAGACCGCGAACGACCCCATCGCCTCGATCATCTGGCGCTCGTCGGCGAGCTCGGCCGGCAGCTCGGCGAGCGTCCGCCGCGCGAGCGCGCCGCCCTCCGCCGCGCGCCCCGTGAACATCAGCGACTGCGTGAGCGGGAACGCCGCGGTCGCCCGCGCCCGCGGGTCGGCGAGCTGCTCGTAGGCCTCGCCGAGGTGCTCGGCCGCCGCGGGCGCGTCCATCTCGCCCTCGGCGGTGCCGAGCTCGAGCAGCACGCCCGGGCGCGCGTCCTCCGGCGGGGGCTCGGCCAGCGCGCGCGCCAGGTAGGTCACCGCGGAGTCCGGCGCGCCGCGCCGCCACGCGTCCCGCGCCGCGGACCGCAGGAGCGAGACCGTCGCGCCGTCGCCCCGCCGCGGCGCGTGGACGAGCTGCGCGGCGATCTCCTCCTCCCCCGCGCCGGCTGCCACGAGCACCTCCGCCGCGCGGCCGTGCTGGAGCTCGCGCTCGCCGGGCAGCAGGTCGCCGTAGACCGCGTCGCGCACGAGCGGGTGCACGAAGCCCAGCGGCGCCTCGGCGCGCAGGAGGTCCGCCCGCGCGAGCTCGCGCACGGCCCGCGCGACCGCGTCCTCGCCGAGCCCGGCGAGCGCCGCGACCTCCGGCACCCGCGCGCTGGGCCCGAGCACCGCGACCGCCCGCGCCACGGCGACCGCGTCGCCGGCCAGCCGCGAGAGCCGCAGCAGCACCGTGCGCGACACCGCCCGCGGCCCGATCTCCCGCACCGCCGCCGCCCCCGCGGCGGTCGGCGCGACCCCGTCGTCCTGGAGCGCGCTGAGGAGCTGCAGGAGCAGCAGCGGGTTGCCGCCGGTGGCCTGCAGGCAGGCCGAGCAGAAGGCCGGGTCGGCGCCCTCGCCCAGCCGCTCGCGCACGAGCTCGGCGACCGCCGCCTCACCCAGCGGGCCGGGCCGCACCGCGACCGTCGACGGGTCGGCCGCGACCTCGGCCAGCAGCCCCGGGTCGGTGCCCGGGTCGGTCGTCCGCACGGTGGCGGCGACGAGCACCGGCGCGCCCTCCAGCCGCCGCGCGAGGTAGGCGACGAAGCGCAGCGACGGCGCGTCGCTCCACTGCAGGTCGTCCAGCGCCAGCAGCACCGGCCGCTCCTCGGCCAGGTTCAGCGTCGCCCAGTACAGCCCGTGCAGGACGGCGAACGAGCCCTCGGGCTCGTCGGCCCCCGGCGCCCCGAGCACGCCCGCCGCCGGCGCCGCCGCGCCCGCCAGCAGCCGCTCGGGCGAGGCCTCGCGCGCCGCCGCCTCCAGCAGCTGGCGCACCGCCCCGAACGAGTAGTCGCGCTCGAGCTCGCTGCAGCGCGCCGCGAGCACGGTCATCCGCCCGGCGGCGAGCTCCCGGGCCGCGGCCAGCAGCCGCGTCTTGCCGATCCCGGCGGGCCCCTCGATCAGCGCGACGTGCCCGCGGCCCTGCTCGGCGTCGGCCACCAGCCGCTCGAGGGCCGCCAGCTCCCGGTCGCGCTCGAGCAGGCCGTCGTCCACCGTCCCCCCTCAGCCGCTCCAGGGGAACTCGATCCAGCGGTCCGTGCGCCGCCAGACGTAGTCGCACTTGACCAGCGAGCGCGGCTTCTCGTACAGGACGGCCGTGCGCACGTCGGCGACCTTGCCCTCGCAGAAGTCGTGCACGACGCGCAGGGTGCCGCCCGTGTCGGCGACGTCGTCGACGACCAGCACCCGCGACTCGTGGAGGTCGGCGAGGTGCGGGATCGGCGGCAGGACCATCGGGACGTCGAGGCGCTCGTCGATGCCGGTGTAGAACTCGACGTTCATGGTGAAGGTGTTGCGCACGCCCAGCGCGTAGGCGACCGCGCCCGCCGGCAGCAGCCCGCCGCGCGCGATGGCGAGGATGATGTCCACGGCGTAGCCGTCGGCCCGGATCGCGTCCGCCAGCTCCTCCGCCGCCTGGCCCAGGTCCGGCCAGCCCATGACCTCCCGCTCGGGCGTCATGCGCGCACGTCGAGCACGACCTTGCCGGTCGCGCGGCGCTCGTCGATGACCTTCAGCGCCTCGGCCGCCTGCTCGAGCGGGAACCGCTGCCCGATGAGCGGGCGGACGTACCCGCCGCGGATGAGCTCGTCGATGGCCTTGCCGTTGGCGATGTTCGTCTCGGGCTTGGAGATGACGCCCGCGCCCCAGCCGGCGCCCACGACCTCGACGTTGTTGAGCAGCAGCCGGTTGACCTTCACCTCGGGGATCGACCCGCCCGTGAAGCCGACGACCACCAGGCGGCCGCCCTCGTTGAGCGAGCGCAGGCTGTCGGTGAAGCGGTCCCCGCCGACCGGGTCCAGGACGACGTCGGCGCCGCCGAGCTCCTTGACCTGGTCCTTCCACGGCCCGTCGGAGCGCACGACCTCGTCGGCGCCGGCCTCGCGCGCGACCCGCTCCTTCTCGTCGGTGGAGACGACGGCGATGGTGCGCGCGCCGAGCCCCTTGGCGACCTGCAGCGACGCGGTGCCCACGCCGCCGGCCGCGCCGTGCACCAGCACGGTCTCGCCCTCGGCCAGCCGCCCGCGCAGCTTCAGCGCGAAGTAGGCCGTGTGGTAGTTGAGGACGAGCGCCGCGCCCTGGGCGAAGTCGAGCTCGTCGGGCAGCTTGAAGGTGAACCACGCCGGCGCCACGGCGACCTCGGCGAAGCCGCCGAGCATGCAGAACGCCGCGACGCGGTCGCCCTCGGCCAGGCCGGAGCCCTCGGGCGCGCTGCGCACGGTCCCGCCGACCTCGCTGCCCGGCACGAACGGCAGCGGCGGCTTGACCTGGTACTCGCCGCGGGTCTGCAGGACCTCGGGGAACGACACGCCGGCGCAGTGGACGTCGACCAGCACGCCCTCGCCCGGCGTCAGCATGTGCGACGCCTCGGGCTCGGGCACGTCGACGAGGCGCAGCGCCTCGTCGGGGCCCGTCAGGTCGACGATCTGGATGGCCTTCATGTCGCTCCTTCGATGGCTCGGGGTCCGGGAATGCCGCGGAAGGCGAAGGCCTCGGCGCGCCGCCCCGCCTGCACGTACCAGCACTCGCCCGTCACCTCCTCGGAGGTGAAGATCTCCATGACGGCCTCGGCCACCGTCTCGGCCGGGATGATCGGCACGCCGCTCTGCACGAGCGCCTCGCGGATCGGCGCGATGATCCCCGACTCGCTGAAGCCCGGGCAGATCGCGTTGTAGCGGATGCCGTCGCCGGCCA
>JACRMD010000070.1:3366-4604 GCA_016215085.1 Solirubrobacterales bacterium
GATGCCGGCGCCGGCCAGCGCCGGGCCGAGCGAGCGCGCGAGGCCCACGACCGCGTGCTTGTTGGCCGCGTAGACGGGGTCGAACGGCACGACGGTCAGGCCCGCCAGCGACGCCGTCGCGACGATCGACCCGCCGCCGCGGGCGCGCATCGCGGGCAGCGCCGCGTGCGTGCCGAAGACGACGCCGTCGAGGTTGACGCCCATGACGCGGCGGTAGGTCGCCAGGTCGAAGTCGTCGCCCACGCCGAAGCCGCTCGCCACGCCCGCGTTCAGGAAGGCGAGGTCCAGCCCGCCGAAGCGCTCGACGGCCTCGGCGACCAGCGCCTCGTTGTCCTCCATGCGGGAGACGTCGGCCCGCGCGAAGCGCCCGCCGACCTCCTCGGCGACCCGGCGGCCGCCCTCCTCGTCGACGTCGGCGACGAGCACCTGGGCGCCCGCCTCGGCCAGCGCCAGCGCCGTCGCGCTGCCCAGCCCGCCGGCGCCGCCGGTCACGAGCGCCACCTTGTCCCGGAGATCCACAGCCATGCGGTCCGGCAGCCTACGCGGTGCGCCCTGGCAAGATGCCTGCGGCATGCCCGCGATCTCCCCCACGTACCGCTTCGCCATGGCCGCCTGCACGCCGTTCGTGCGCTGGTGGGGCCGGCTCGAGGTCTCCGGCCTGGAGGCGATGCCCGCCGACGGCCCGGTGCTCCTGGCCGGCAACCACGACAGCTACTGGGATCCGGTGGCGGTCGGCATCGCCGCGCTGCCCAGGCGCCAGATCAAGGCGCTGGCCAAGTCCTCGCTGTGGAAGATCCGCGGCCTGCACTGGGTGCTGGACGGCATGGGCCAGATCCCGATCCAGCGCGGCCAGGGCGACGCCCACGCGATGGACCGCGCGGTGACCGAGCTGCGCGAGGGGTCGTGCATCGGCATCTTCCCCGAGGGCACGCGGTCGCTCGGCCGCGAGCTGCGCGCCCGCAGCGGCTTCGGCCGCCTGCCCGAGCAGGTCCCCGAGGCGGAGGTCGTGTGCGTCGCGGTCACCGGCACCGCCGACCTCATCACCGGCCTCCCGCGGCGCCCGCGCATCCGCGTGCACTTCTTCCGGCCCGAGCAGGGCGCGCGCGCCGAGGGCGAGGAGGCCAAGGACGTCGCGGTGCGCCTGCTGGCCGAGATCCGCCGCCAGGCGCCGATCGCGGTCGCCGGGCGCAAGCGGCGGCGGGCGCTGGCTCGCGAGGGCGGCGCGCCGGGGGTGGCCG
>JACRMD010000071.1 GCA_016215085.1 Solirubrobacterales bacterium
GGGCCCGGCGTGCCGGTGCGCGCGACGGTCAGCGACTTCGGCCCGCAGCTGCTGGCCAAGACGCTCGGCGCCAACGAGACGCAGGAGCAGAGCCTGCAGCTCGTCTTCCACTACGCCGACACCAAGGGCCTGCCGCTGCTGGACCTCGCCGACCTCCGGGCGCTGCTGACGTTCCTCGACAGCGACGCGGGCAAGGGCGAGCTCGAGGGCATCGGCGGCCTGAGCACGCAGACCGTCGGCGTGCTGCTGCGCGCGCTGGTCGGCCTGGAGACCGGCGGCGGCACCGAGTTCTTCGGCGAGCCGCAGCTGGACGTCGCCGACCTGCTGCGCACCACCGAGGACGGCCGCGGCGTGATCTCGTGCCTGGAGCTCGCGGCCGTGCAGGACAAGCCGGTGCTGTGGTCGACCGCGCTGCTGTGGCTGGTCGCCGAGCTCTTCGAGACGCTGCCCGAGGCCGGCGACCTGCCCAAGCCCAAGGTGGTGGTCTTCCTCGACGAGGCCCACCTCCTGTTCGACGACGCCACCGAGGCGTTCCGCGACGCGCTCGAGCGCACGGTGCGCCTCATCCGCTCCAAGGGCGTCGGCGTCTTCTTCGTCACGCAGGCCCCGACCGACCTCCCCGCCGAGGTGCTCGGCCAGCTCGGCAACCGCGTCCAGCACGCGCTGCGCGCCTTCACGCCCGACGACGCGCAGGCGCTGCGCCAGACCGTCTCGACCTTCCCGACCTCCGAGCTCTACGACCTCGAGGAGCTGCTGCCCTCGCTGGGCATCGGCGAGGCCGCGATCACGCTGCTCTCCGAGAACGGCGTGCCGACGCCGGTCGTGCACAGCCGCCTGCCGCCGCCACGGTCGCGGATGGCGCCCGCCGACGACCTCGACGCGCTGGCCAAGGCCTCGCCCCTGATGGCGAAGTACGGCGCGCGCGTCGACGCCGAGTCCGCGCGCGAGCGGCTCGCCGCGCGGATGGAGCGCGCCGCCGAGCCCGAGCCCGAGCCCGAGCACGTCCCCCTACCGCGCGACATGCGCCGCGCCCGACTTCCTGCGCTCGAGCGAGGGCCGGGCGCTGAAGCGGGGCCTGTTCAAGATGCTGAGGAAGCGCCTGTGACCCCGACCCCGCCGTTCACCCAGGAGCACGAGGAGCTGCGCGAGTCGGTCCGCCGGTTCGTGCTGACCGAGCTGCGCCCCCACGCCACCGAGTGGGAGGACGCCCACTGGTTCCCCGACGAGGTCTTCGCCAAGTTCGCCGAGCACGGCTTCCTGGGCCTGAAGTACCCCGAGGAGCACGGCGGCGAGGGCGGCGACTACCTGCACGAGGCCGTGCTCGCGGAGGAGCTCGCGCGGTGCGGCTCCGGCGGCCTGGCCGCCGGCGTCGGCGCGCACGTCAACATCGCCACGCCGCCGGTGTGGAAGTTCGGCACCGACGACCAGAAGGCGCGCTACCTCGCGCCGTCGATCCGCGGCGAGAAGATCGCCGCGCTGGCGATCACCGAGCCCGACGCCGGCTCCGACGTCGCCGGCATCAAGACCCACGCGAAGAAGGTCGACGGCGGCTGGGTCGTCAACGGCTCGAAGATGTTCATCACCAACGGGGTGCGCGCGCACTACTGGGTGACGGCGGTCAAGACCGCGCACGAGGGCGGCCACCACGGCCTGAGCTTCATGATCGTCGACCGCCAGGAGGGCGTCAGCGCCACCGCGATCGAGAAGCTCGGCTGGCACGCCTCGGACACCGGGCTGGTGACCTACGACGACGCCTTCGTCCCCGAGGAGAACCTCCTCGGGCGCGAGAACGAGGGCTTCTACCTCATCATGGCCAACTTCCAGTGGGAGCGGCTGCTGATGGCGCTCGGCGCGGTGGGCGGCATGCGCGTGGCCTACGAGAAGACCGTCCGCTTCGCCCAGGAGCGCCAGGCGTTCGGCCGGCCGCTGACCAAGCACCAGGCCATCCGCCACAAGCTCACCGACGTGGCGACGACGATCCACACCGGCCAGTGCATCACCTACGACGCGCTGCGGCGCTTCGTCGAGGGCCAGGACGCGGTCAAGGAGGTCACGATGGCCAAGCTGGCGACCCAGCGCGCCGCGTTCGACGTGATGGACACGTGCCTGCAGATCCACGGCGGCGCCGGCTACATGAAGGAGTACGAGATCGAGCGCATGGCGCGCGACGCGCGCCTGGGGCCGATCGGCGGCGGCACCGACGAGATCATGCACGAGATCCTGGGCAAGGTCCTCGGGCTGTGAGGCGGTCGGTCCGCTGACCTCACGCGGAGGGCGCCGCGGCCGACTCCCCGGTCGTGACCCTCCGCCTCCTGGCCGCCGCCGCGGCCGCCCTGCTGCTCCCCGCCGCCGCGCACGCCGCCACCGCGACGACCGAGGCCGAGAGCCTCGCGATCCCCGCCGGCACCGGCGCCGTCGTCGACGACGCCGCGGCCGGCGGCGGCCGCGCCGCCCTGCTGTGGAGCACGACGACCGCGACGGCCACGGTGACCACGCGCGCCGCCCGGCGCCTCGTCGTGCGCGCCCGCGGCGACCAGTGCGACGGCGCGCCGCGGATGCGCGTGACGGTGGACGGCCGGACGGCGCTCGACGTCGCGATGACGAGCTCCACGTGGACCGAGCACGGCACCGACCGGGCGCTCGCCGACGGCCCGCACGCCGTCGCCGTCACGTTCGTCAACGACGCCCGCGCCGCGACCTGCGACCGCAACCTGCGCGTCGACCGGCTCACGCTCTCCTCGACCGCCGCGCAGCCGCTGGCCGGCGCGCGCCTGGCGGTCGACCCGGCCTCGGCCGCCGCCCGCCAGGCCGCGGCGTGGCGCACGACGCGCCCGGCCGACGCCGCGCTGCTGGACCGCATCGCCACGCGCCCGCAGGCCTTCTGGTTCGGCGGCTGGCAGGCCGACGTGCGCGCGGCCGTCGACGGGGTCGTCACCGACGCCGCCGCCCGCGGCGAGGTGCCCGTCCTCGTCGCCTACAACATCCCCCAGCGCGACTGCGGCCTCTACAGCGCCGGCGGCAGCGCGAGCGCCGGCGCCTACGGGACGTGGATCCGCGCGTTCGCCGCCGGCATCGGCGGGCGCCGCGCGGTCGTGGTCCTCGAGCCGGACGCCCTCGCGGGCCTGGACTGCCTCGACGCCGCCGGTCGCGACCGCCGCCTCGCCGTGCTGCGTGACGCCGCCGCCGTCTTCGCCGCCATGCCCGCCACGGCCGCCTACCTCGACGGCGGCCACGACGCCTGGCAGCCCGCCGCGACGATGGCCGCCCGCCTGGTCAGCGCCGGCGTCGGCGACCTCCAGGGCTTCGCCCTGGACGTGTCGAACTTCCGCGCCGACGCCGGCCTCGTCGCCTACGGCCAGGCCGTCGCGGCGGCCGCGGGCGGCAAGCACTTCGTCCTGGACACGTCGCGCAACGGGCTCGGCCCCGCGCCCGGCGGCGCGTGGTGCAACCCGCCCGGCCGCGCGCTCGGCGCCGCCCCGCGGGTCGAGTGGGGCACGTTCCGGCTGGACGCCCGCCTGTGGGTCAAGCGGCCGGGCGAGTCCGACGGCACCTGCAACGGCGGGCCCGCGGCCGGGACGTTCTGGCCCGACTACGCCCTCGGGCTGGCGTCGCGCACGGTGGGGTGACGGCCCGGGCGCGACCGTTAGTGTCCGCGCCCGCCATGCCCGACCTGCAGACCGTCCGCTACGACGTCGACGCCGGCGTCGCCACCATCGCGCTCGACCACCCCGAGACGCGCAACGCGCTCTCCGACGAGGTGCTCGACGACCTGCTGGCCGCCTTCACCGCCGCCCGCGACGACGACGCCGTGCGCTGCGTCGTGCTGACCAGCACGCACGAGAAGGTCTTCTCCAGCGGCGGCAACCTCGCGGGCTTCGCCGCCGACGTCCCGCTCGTGCTCAAGCACTTCGGCACGCACCGCTTCCCGCAGCTGTTCCGGCTGATCGGCGAGCTGGGCAAGCCGAGCATCTGCGCCGCCAACGGCCACGTGCTCGCCGGCGCGCTGGGCATCGCGCTCGCCTGCGACCTGGTGATCGCCAAGGACACCGCGACGTTCGGGACGCCCGAGATCAACGTCGGGGTGTTCCCCTTCATGATCATGGCGTTGATCTACCGCAACGTCGGGCGCAAGAAGACCAACGAGCTGCTGCTGCTCGGCGACCGCATCGACGCCCGCGAGGCCGAGCGCCTGGGGATCGTCAACAAGGTCGTCCCGGCCGAGGAGTTCGACGCCGCCGTCAAGGACTGGGCGACGCGCCTCGCGGGCAAGTCACCAGTGCTGATGCGGTTGGGGAAGGACGCCATGTTCCGCCAGCAGGACCTCGCGTTCAGCGACGCGCTGGAGCTCCTGCACCACAACCTCACGCTCGCGTTCTCCACCGAGGACATCCAGGAGGGTGTCAAGGCGTTCTTCGAGAAGCGGGAGCCGGAGTGGAAGGGGCGCTGAGCATCGTCGCGATGCTCTGCCGCACGTCGGACCGCACGGCCGACGGCGCGCGCGGGGCCGAGGCGCTGGCCCGGGAGCTCGCCGCGCGCCGCGGCGTCGAGGCGCGGATGGTGGGCACGCCGTCGCCGGGCCACGTCGGCGCGTGGGAGGAGGACCTCGCGAGCTCGCACGGGTGCCTGCTCGAGGCCGGCGGCCAGGTCGACGACGCCCTGAGCAGCGGCCGCTTCCCGGTCCTCACCGCGTCGGACTGCTCGATCTGCATGACGACGCTGCCCGCCGTCCTGCGCCACAAGCCCGACGTCACGGTCCTGTGGCTCGACGCCCACGGCGAC
>JACRMD010000072.1:0-14606 GCA_016215085.1 Solirubrobacterales bacterium
CGACGGCCGGATCGACGTGACGTCGCGCGTGGGAGAGGGCTCGACCTTCTCGGTCCGGCTGCCCCTGCTCGACCAGGGTTGATGCGACAGGCGCCGCTCAGCGCCCGTGTCCGTCCTGGTCCCCGCCCGACATGGCGCCCATCATCATGGCCATCATCGCCGTGCACATGACCGCCACGAAGAAGAAGCCCCAACCGGCACCGCTGAGCGCGATCGTCACCGCGATCACGAGCATCGGCACGCAGCAGGCGATCATCATCCACTTGCCGTGACCGCCGCGCGGGGCCTGCTCGGGCTCCCGGCCCGGAGGCTGCGCCGGCTCCATCAGACCCGCCCCCTCAGCGAGTGCGGCACGTAGCCCAGCCTGCTGTAGAGCGGGCAGTGCCCGAGCGCCCCGGTGACCACGAGGTCGAGTCCGGCGACCACGAGCAGCACCTCGAGGACGACGATCCCGGCACCGCCGGCGGATCCGAGGAGGACGATGCCGCCGATCACGCCGACGAGACCGACGACGATGCGGCCGAGCCGCTCCGGCATCGTGATGTTGATGAGAGGTCTTCTCATGACGAGCTCCTTTCCGCCGTCACGCTAGGTCGGCGGCGGCGGACGGACGTCCGTAGCAGGCCGCAGACCAGGAGTGGTCTCCTACGCGTCGTCGGATCTTTTCGATCGCGGGAGTGGTCGGGCTTCGAGCGCGTAGGCTCTCGGGCGTGATCAGGGCACTGCCGCTCGTCCTACTTGCCGTCGTCCTCGCCGCCTGCGGCGGCGACGGGGGCCCCACCGCCGGTGACGCAGGGGTCGTCCGCGGCGATGGACCCGAGCACATCCACGCGATCGGTCTGAACCCTCGCGACGGTGCGCTCATCCTCGCGACCCACCGCGGCCTCTTCCGGGCCGGGCGCGATAAGCGGTCGGCGACGCGCATCGGCGATCGGCGGCGCGACACGATGGGCCTGACGATCGCCGGACCCGACCGGTTCCTCGCATCCGGTCATCCCGAGGTCGGCGAGCGCCTCCCCCCGTCGCTCGGGCTGCTGAGGTCCAGCGACGGCGGGCAGTCATGGCAGCCGGTGTCCCTGCTGGGGAGGGCCGACCTCCACGTGCTGCGCGCATCGGGGCGGCACGTCTATGGCTACGACGCAGGATCGGAGACGCTCCTCGCCAGCACTGACGGCGGCCGCACGTGGAGCGCGCGACGACCGTCCACCGCGCTCATCGACCTGGCGCTCGACCCGCGCAACGCCGAGCACCTCGTGGCCGCGACGCCGGAGGGCCTCCTGCGATCCAGGGATGCGGGGCGGACGTGGCGACCGGCCGGCCCCAGCGGGACGGGTCTGCTCGTGTGGAGCGATGCCCTGTACCTGGTTGGCTCCGACGGGGTCGTAGTCCGCAGCCGCGACGGCGGCCGCAACTGGGAGGGCGCCGGCGCCTTCGAGGGGCGACCGGTGGCCGCGTCGGGCCACGGGACGGAGCTGGTGGTCGCAACCGAGCAGGGACGCGTGCTGCACTCGGTCGACCGCGCAAGGACGTGGCGGCCGCGACTGGACTGACGCGCCCCTCGCTCGCTACTGCACGGCGACGTCGGTGAACATGACGTCGGTGGCGTGCACGTCGGTCGACTCCTCCAGACGTTCCCGGATGCGGCGCTGGAGCCGCTTGCGGGCGGGCGCACTGCTGAGGCGACTGGCGGGCTGGTCGGTCAGCACGTCGGTGATGATGGAGCGCACGACCGGCTCCTGGGGCAACGGCCCGTAGCCCTCGGGCAGCGCGGCCGCCGAGCCACCCTCGCCCTCGCCGCCGCCATGACCGCCGCCGGCCTCGGGCTCGAGGACGAGTGCGACACCGAGCTTCGCGAAGCGCCCGGCGCGGAGGTTGACCAGGAACTCCTTGGGCAGGACGTAGACCTCGCCCTCGATCTTGTGCTTGGGCATCGGCTCGGCCGGCTTCAGCTTGGAGTAGGCCACGAACCCGATCACGAGCAGGACCGGGAGGATGATCATGAGCTTCTTCTTCACGGGAGTTCCTATGCTGCGTAGGACTTCCCAGGTGGTCGGTCGACGGCGTCCCGGGTTTACCGGCGCGGTCCGGCCACGGTCAGGTCGCGGCGTCCCAGCGGCGGAGCTCCGGGAGCGGGTCGACCGCCTCGCCCCCCTTGTACCAGCCCGGCGCGGTCCAGAGCTCGAAGTGCAGGTGGCACCCCGAGGCGCGCCCGCTCTCGCCGACCTCGCCGATCGGCTGGCCGGTCAGCACCTTCTCGCCGCGCTTGGCGAGCGCAGGCCGGCGCATGTGCATGTACGCGTGGCTTCGGCCCGTGTCGTCGGTGATGACCGCGTAGTTGCCGGCGCGGGAATGGTACGCCGCCCACGTCACGGTGCCGCCACGTGCTGCGACGATCGGGGTCCCGCATCCCGCGAACATGTCCTGCCCCTTGTGGCCGCGAGCGCCGCCGAAGCCGTTGGTCGCCGACTGCCCCAGGTCGTGCTCCCCGCGGATGGGGAAGATGGCGTCGAGCAGCTCGATCTCCATCGTCGGCCGGCCGCTCTGCGAGGCGACCGCCCGCGGAACCCCGCTCACGCGAAAGCCATACCGCGCGACCGGCGCCGGACGCCCATCGACCTTCAGGTCCCAGCGGACCACGCCCCGGCCGCCGGCGTCCACCTGGACGGGCCACGATCGCAGTGCCAGACCCTCGCCCGCCCGGTAGAGCTCGACGCGCGCACCGGAGGCGGGCTGCCCCTCCACCCTGTAGGCGAACTCCGCCGGGCTGCCCCCCAGGAAGGCCGTCCCGGGAGGGGCGAGCACATCGCCGGTGTCGGCCGGCGGCCGGGCCGCGGCGCCGATCGTCACGCGCAAGCTCTTCGCCGCAGCCCCGGCGGCGGCGCTCAGCGCTCGCACGGGGCCGCTTCGCGCCCCTGCGGGAACGGCGACGGTCAGCTCGTGGGGACGAGCGACGTGGGGCCGCGCCCTGCGGTCGTCGGCGCGGCCGCGCCTGCCGAGGAAGAGGATCGTGTCGACGCCGTCGAGCCCTTCGCCCTCCAGCCGCAGGGTCGCCCCGCGCCGGCACTGCCCGTCACAACCGGCCTTCTCGACCTGCGGCCGATCCGGCATCGCTGCGCCACCCGAGCGTGCGGAGCTGTGCGCCCGGGCAGCCCCGGGTGACGCGCCGATCATGAGCGCGAGCACTGCAACGACACCACCAACGACACGGATCCCCGACATGAAGCTCCTCTTGACGGGCCTACGGGGTGAGCTGACGGGCTCGCGCGCAGAGGCAGCGCGCTAGGGCTTGCTCAGAAGCCCATTCGCCCCAAGTGGTGGGTCCCCCGCTCCCTGCAGGCGGGCCTGCAGGGACTCGGCTCTCTTCCTACGACTGGTAGGAGCCTAGCGAGACACCGGACCGACCGACGTCAGCCCGGGCCATCAAGCCCGCGTGGCCAACGCGCGACGGCCGAGCCGACCCCAGAGCTCCTCGAACTCCGCCGGCGACCAGCGCTCGCGCGTGCCCTCCAGCGGGTTGGACACGAGCACGCTGCCGTCACGCCGGATCCCGTGGAGCACGACGGTGTGCTCACCGAAGTTGACGCGAACCCGGCGGCCCGCCGGAGAGCGCCATTCGCCGAACGGGCCGTCGGACAGGCCGATCCACGCCATGACCGCGCGGCCTGCGCGGAGCGCGCCGTAGACGCGGCCGGGCGACCCGCCGCTGAGGTCGTCCAACTGGACGCCGAGGCGAGCAGCCGTCGCACGCACCGGGGCGGGGTAGACGCCGAAGCCACCGGCGACCCCGCCGCCGTCCGGGCGCCCGACGTAGCCGCGGTCGGGGTCGCCCCAGGTGCGGCCGGCGCCCGAGCCCCGCGGATCCAGCGGACCGGATCGGGGAAGGGCGCGCTGCAGGCGCGCCTGGCCGACCTCGCGACCGACCGTCGCCAGGAGGATCTCGAGAGCAGCGGACTCGCAGGTGTTGCGCTGAGCCTGGCGCACGACCGGCGCCGCGACGACGGCCGAGACCGGCCGTCGCACGGCCGACGCGCGCCCACCGTCGGCCCGCGCCAGCGCCAGGACCGTGGCGCCGATGTCGTAGCGGTACACGAGCCGCGCCCGCCCGCTGTTCGCCGTCACATCGCCTGCGGGAAGCAGCCGGCGCAGCTCCCTCCGGGCACGCGCCGCGTCGACGCGACCACCGACGGAGATGCGCGCCGGGTCGACCTCCGCGATCGGCCGGCCGCCTGCCATCAGCGTGATGGTGGGGGGCGTCTCGGTCGAGGCACCGGCCGGACGTCGCGTGCTGGTCCCTCCCGCCGCGAGCGCGACGGCGACCACGACCCCGCCCACCAGGGCACCGGCGACGGTGATGCGACGGCGACCCGCTCCGGAGCGCGACCGACCTCGTGCCCGCGACGTGTCCACGGGACCTGATCCTACAAGCCGTAAGAGCATCTGATCGGGCAGGCTCGCCCGGATCCGCCGGTTATCCCTACACTCTGTAGGAGCATCATGCTCATCGGCACCGACAAGAACTGGGACCTCCACGTCGTACACGCGGAGGAGGTCGCGCGCAGCGCGGGCTTCCGCGAGCTGCGCGACCGCATCCTCGACCTCGCCGAGGTGGCTCCGGGCCAAGACCTGGTCGACGTGGGGGCTGGGACGGGACTGCTGTCCCTGGCCGCCGCGGAGCGCGGCGCAAACGTCTGGGCGATCGACATCTCGCCCGCGATGTGCGACTACCTGGCCACGAAGGCCGCCAGCGCGGGTAGCGAGCTGATCGACGTCGCGGTGGGCTCGGCGGTCAGCCTGCCCCTCGTCGACGGCTGCGCGGACGTCGTCGTCTCCAACTACTGCTTCCACCACATGTCGGACGACGAGAAGGAGCGAGCGCTCCAGGAGGCGGCGCGGGTGCTCCGCCCCGGGGGCCGCCTGGTGTTCGCCGACATGATGTTCAGCCTCAATCCTGCTCGTGCCCGCGATCGCGCCGTCGTGGCGAGCAAGGTCCGGGCGATGCTGCGCAAGGGGCCGGCCGGAGTGGCGCGCCTGACGAAGAACGCCCTGCGGCTGGCGAGCGGGCGCTGGGAGCATCCTGCGCCTGCGGCCTGGTGGGAGGACGCCCTGCGTCGCGCAGGGTTCGTCGATGTCGTGGTCGAGTCGCTGGACCACGAAGGCGGCCTGGCGCACGGACGCAAGCCATGACGCACGATCGGCCCCGTGCCATCTACACGAGTGCTCGCGCGCGGAGGCGCCGTCGCCGGACGCCGGATGACGTGCTGCTGCTCCTGCTGCTCTGCGCTGTGGCCGTCGCCCTCGCGGTCGCGGCGCTCGTGTTCCTGACCGGCGTCTGAGGAGGCGCTCCGCCCCCGCTGCGATACTCGACGGGATGGCCGACATGACACCGATCCAGGGCGAGCTCCAGACCCAGATCATGGCCACCCTCTGGCGCCTGGGATCGGGCACCGTCGAGCAGGTGCGGTCGGCGCTGCCTCCCCGGTACCGCGGTGCGTACACGACCGTACAAACGGTGCTCAACCGCTTGGCCGAACGCGGCCTGCTGACGCGCAAGCGCGAGGGGCGGGGGATGCTCTACGTCCCGAAGATCAGCGAGGCCGAGTACGTCTCCCGCACCATCAAGATGACGTTGGCGGGTGCGTCGGCGGACGCACGGCAGAGCGCCCTGGCGCAGGTCCTTGGCAGCCTCGAGGCCGACGAGCTGAGCGAGCTGCAGAAGGCGGCGCGCCAGGCTCGAAAGGCGCGCGGGTCCTCGCGATGAGCACGGCCCTCCTGGCACTAGGCGTGCTCGCGGCGATCGGCCTGCCCCATGCCCTACACCTGGATCGGGCGGCGCCCGGCGTGGCGGCCACCATCTGGCTCGCCGCCCTCGCCCTGCGCGCGCTGGCCGCCGTGTTCATGGCCATCTTCTTCGTGCTCGTCCTGCCTGCCACGGAGCTCTTCACGCTGATCTCGCACTGGTGCTGGCACGCGGTGATCCCGTTCCTCGCGACGCATCTGCCCCTCAACGGCCATGCCGTGGGCGATGCCGCGCTCATCGCGCCGAGCTTCGTGCTCGCCGTCTCCGTGCTGTCGGTGGTCGCGGGCCTCTGGCGCGCGGCGCGAGCCGTCAGCAGGCTCATCGCCCGCTCGACGATCGGCGACGGCCCCGGCGAGAGCCTGATCGTGAAGGACGGCGACATCCTCGTCGCGGCCGCCGGCCTGCGACGGCCGCGGGTCCTGGTCTCCGCCGGTGCCCTTGTGCGCTTCGATGACGAGGAGCTCGCCGCCAGCTTGGATCACGAGCGCGGGCACATCCGGCGTCATCATCGCTGGATCCTCGTCGCGGGCGAGCTCTGCCGTGCACTCGGCCGCTTCGTCCCCGGCACGCGGATCGCGTCTCGTGAGCTCGCGTTCCACCTCGAGCGCGATGCCGATCGCTTTGCCCTCCGGCGCGAGAACCACCCGGCCGCTCTGGCCAGCGCGATCTGCAAGGCCGCGGAGGCCCCTGCGCTCGCCGCGCCGTCGTTGGCGCTCGGCGGGGCCTCGGTCGTGCGACGCGTCCGGCAGCTGCTCGAAGACGACCCTGTCGCGAGCGGCCCACACCAGCGACTGCTGCCCCTCGTCGCTGCCGCGATGGTCGCCTTGGCGCTCGCCTCGGCCGCCGCTCTGCCTGCGGCAGCGGAGGCCGGCCTGCATCAGGCGGGCCGGAGCACGGCCGTGCACGACTGCCCGCACTGAGGCACGTACTGCCGCTCCGGCGGTGCTCCGACGCCTTGTAGGCTTGGGGGCATGCGGATCTCCAAGTACACCATGCTGCGCGCACTGGTCCTCGTCGCCCTGCTGGTCGCGACGACCGTGCTCGCCGCGTGCGGTGGCGACGACGGGGAGAACGAGAGCATGGCCGGCAACGGCACCGACCTCGCGTTCATCGAGGGCATGATCCCGCACCATCGCGACGCCGTCGACATGGCGAAGGTCGCCCAGGACCGGGCGCAGAGCCGCTTCGTCAAGGACCTGGCCCAGGACATCATCAAGACGCAGAACGCCGAGATCGCCGTCATGGAGCGGATCAAGGACGACCTGTCGGGCGTGAAGGCTCAGGACCTCGGCGTGTCCGAGCACGACATGGGCATGGACAACGACTTGAAGTCGCTGAAGTCCGCCGACCCGTTCGACCGCGAGTTCATCGACATGATGATCCCGCACCACCAAGGCGCCATCCGGATGGCCCACGTCGAGCTGAGCAAGGGCGGCAGCGAGGCGCTGAAGAACATCGCCAAGGACGTGGTCGCCGCCCAGTCGCGCGAGATCAAGGCGATGAACGAGCACCGCAAGGCCGAGTACGGCGCGCCGTCCCCCGCCGGAGGCGTCCCCGAGGACATGCCCGGCGGCGAGGACATGAGCGACCACGGGATGTGACCTTGATCGACTCTTGATCGTGCCGATGCCCGCCGCTTGATGCGGCGCGCCTACGGTGGGAACCGTCAAGCACACGACGACGGAGGCCCCCGATGATGGACGGTTGGGATGGCGGCATGGGCACGGGCGGATGGATCCTGATGACGCTCGTGTGGGTCCTGCTGCTGGTGGTGATCATCTGGGCCGTGGCGCAGGTGCTGCCCGGCCGGCGCGACATGGGCTCCGCCCCGGCGGCCGGCTCCGCTCCGGCGGCCGAGGCGGACGGCGAGACACCGGAGGCGATCCTCGATCGCCGTCTTGCCCGTGGCGACATCGACGAGCAGACCTACGATCGGCTGCGCGCGAAGCTCAGGCCGCCGGCCGCGGCCGGAGGCCACTGAGATGCGCTCGACGCGGCTGGCGCCGGCGCTCGTCCTCGTGGCCGCGCTGGCCCTCCTCGGCGCCACGGTGGCGTGGGCGGTCACGCGCGGCGACGACGGGCACATGCGCGGCTACGATCGCGGCGCCGGATGGATGATGGGCTACGCACCCGGAGGCGCGGCGGAGCCGGTCGACGGGATCGGCGAGGCCCGTGCGAAGGCCTCGGCATTCGCACGCCGCCTCGGGCTGCGGGCCGACGAGGTGCTGCGCTTCGAGCGCAACTACTACGTCACGCTCGTCGACCGCTCCGGTCGCGACGCGACCGAGGTGCTCGTCGACCCCGAGTCCGGCGTCGTGTCGCTGGAGTACGGTCCGGCGATGATGTGGAACACCCGCTACGGCATGGCCGGCGGGCGGACGCGCGGCATGATGGACGGCGCGCGGATGATGGGCAGCTACGGGCGCGGCATGATGGGCGCCGGCGGCGGCATGATGGGCCAGGGCACCATGATGGGCACGGCCGCCGCGGATCCGGCAGCCGGCGGTGGCGGGCCGGTGGACCAGGCGGGCGCGCGGTCCCTCGCCCAGCGCCTGGTCGGGGCCCGGGGCGACGGGGTTCGCGTCGCAGACCGCGGCGAGGC
This sequence comes from Solirubrobacterales bacterium, assembly GCA_016215085.1. Taxonomy (GTDB): domain Bacteria; phylum Actinomycetota; class Thermoleophilia; order Solirubrobacterales; family Solirubrobacteraceae; genus Baekduia. Next base: position 8,400 of record JACRMD010000072.1, read on the forward strand.
CTTCCCCGGGTACTTCACGTTCGAGACCCTGCGCGAGGGCAAGATCGAGGGCATGATCTCGGTCAACGCGTCCACCGGCGCCGTGTGGCGCCACTGGTGGCACGGCGACTTCGTCGGCGAGGCGTGAGCGACTCCGACACGCACCAGGGGGCGTCCGGCACCGCAGGCGCCGGGCGCCCTCGCGCGCTGGTCGTGGACGACGAGCCCGACCTCGTCCGCGTCGTGTCGGCCTACCTCGAACGTGAGGGCTTCACCGTCAGCAGCGCGCTCGACGGCGAGCGCGCCGTGACGATGGCGCAGGAGCTCGCGCCGGACGTCGTGCTGCTCGACGTCATGCTTCCCGGCATCGACGGCATCGAGGTCTGCCGCCGCATCCGCGCGTTCAGCGACGCCTACATCGTGATGCTCACGGCGCGTGGCGACGAGGTCGACAAGATCGTCGGGCTGTCGACCGGCGCCGACGACTACGTCACCAAGCCGTTCTCCCCGGGAGAGCTGATGGCGCGGATCCGGGCGATGCTGCGGCGCCCGCGCGCGGGCGCCGCCGTCCACGCGGTGCGCAGCTTCGGCGACCTGACCATCGACGTGCCCGCCCGCGAGGTCCGCCGGGCCGGGGAGCCGGTCGAGCTCACGCCGCGGGAGTTCGCCGTCCTCGACGTCCTCTCCGAGAGCCCGCGCGTCGTCTTCACGCGGGCCGAGCTGCTCGAGCGCGCGTGGGGCCCGGACTGGTTCGGGGACGAGCACGTGGTGGACGTGCACATCGCCAACCTCCGCGCGAAGCTGGGCGACGATCCGCAGGCGCCGGGCGCCCTCGCGCGCTCGTGAGGACCCGCCTTCGCCGGAGTCTCGGTTCGCAGCTGCTGCTCGCGCAGCTGCTTGTGGTTCTGGCGGGCGCCGGCACCCTGCTGATCACAGCGCTGTCGCTCGGCCCCGCGTTCTTCCGTCACCACGTCCGCGAGGCGCTCGGGACGGTTCCGCCCGACGTCGCGCGTCATCTCGACGACGCCTTCGACCAGTCGGTGCTCCTGTCGCTGGGGATCGCCACCGGCGCCGCTGTCCTCACGGCGCTCGCGGTCAGCTGGCTCGTCGCGCGCCGGATCGTCAGCCCGATCCGCGAGCTCGCCGCCTCGGCGGACCGGATCGCGCACGGCGCCTACGCAGATCGCGTGGCCGTCACCGGCGACGACGAGGTGGCGCAGCTCGGACGGTCGTTCAACGCCATGGCCACGTCGCTGGACTCCGCGGAACGGCGACGGCGACGACTGCTGTCGGATGTCGCCCATGAGCTGCGGACACCGCTGGCCACCGTCGACGCCCACCTCGAGGGCATGGCCGACGGCGTCCTGCCCGCCGACGCCGAGACGCTCGCGACCGCCCGTCGCGAGACGGCCCGGATCGCGCGCCTGGTCGACGACCTCCAGCGCGTGTCCCGCGCCGAGGAGGGCCGGCTCGACCTCGAGGTCCGGCCCGTGCCGCCAGCCGACCTGGTGACGGCCGCGGCCCGCGCCGCGCGGCCGGCCTTCGAGGCCAAGGGCGTGGCGCTGCAGGTGACCACCGCCGGCGGCGACCTGCCCGCCGTCGCGGTCGACCCGCAGCGGCTCGTCGAGGTGCTCACCAACCTGTTGGACAACGCGCTGCGGCACACGCCCCCCGGCGGCGAGGTCCGCGTGCGCGCGGCGCTGCGCGGCGGCCGGGTCGAGCTCGCGGTCGCCGACACGGGCGAGGGCATCGCCGCCGAGGACCTCGATCGCGTCTTCGAGCGCTTCTTCCGCACCGACCCGGCGCGCTCGCGGGCCACCGGCGGCAGCGGCATCGGCCTGGCCATCGCGCGTGCGCTGGTCGAGGCGCACGGCGGCCGCATCCGGGCGCACAGCGACGGGCCGGGACGAGGCGCCACCTTCACCGTCGAGCTCCCCGCCGCAAACGCCGTCGCGAATCCGTAGTCCTCCGCGCCGATCCTGTGCCGAACTCCCGACGGTCGAGGTACGGCCCGGGGGTATCGTCGCCAGCGTGCTGACCGTGCTGCGCCACCGCCTGCGACGCCACCGGACGTGGGTCGCCGCGACGCTCGCGGTCCTCGCGCTCGCCGTCACCGCGATCGGCGCCCACAGCCTGGCGATGTCGGCAGGCATGGACCACCAGCTCGGTGACGCCGTGGCCGTCTGCCTCCTCCTCGCCGGCGGCGCGCTCGCCGCAGGCGTCGCCGTGGCGGCGGTCCGCCGGCTCGAGCGGCGCCCATGCTGGTCGATCCCCGAACCGGCGACCGCGGCCCGACCGAGCGCGCGCCCCTCGCCGGGGTTCCTCGTCCGGGCCGGTCCGCCCGGGCCGCTGGTCCTGCGGCTCTGAGGTCGTCGCCCCGGCGCCATGCGCCGGGTCCGGCGCCGTGCGTCGCGCGGCGCACCCGCGATCCACCTCGAACCCACAAGGACCACCACATGTCCAATGACCACCACCGCGGGAGCCCGCCATGGGCGAAGCGCTCCTGACCGGCTCGGCCCTGGCTGCCTTCCTGGCGGGCATGGTCGCCTTCTTCGCCCCCTGCTGCGCCTTCGTGATGCTGCCGACCTACCTGGCCAGCGTCGCGGGCGCCAACCGCTGGCGCACCGCCGCCCTGACCGCCGTGTTCGTCGCCGGCGTCGCCACCATCGTGTGGCCGCTGACGATCGGCGCCGCCGGCCTGTCGCAGCTCATCGCCGCCAACCACGAGACGATGTTCGTCCTCGGCGGCACCATGATGCTCGCCGCCGGCGTCGCCACCCTCGGCGGCTGGATGTGGCACCACGCCCCGTCGGCCGGCGGCGGCGACCCGTCGGGCGTCGTCGGGATCTACCTCATGGGTGTCTTCGCCGGCGCCGCCACCGCCTGCTGCGCCCCGGTGCTCGCCGGCGCCGTCGCCATCGCCGGCGTCTCCGGCTCCTGGTGGGCCGGCGCCGTGCTCGGCGGCTTCTACCTGCTCGGGCTCGTGACGCCGCTGCTGGTGTCGGCGGCCGGCATCGGCCGGCTGCGCGGGCGGCTGCACGACCCGCGCGTGAGCCTCGCGCTTCTCGGACGGCAGGTCGAGACGACCGTCGCGCGCATCGTCGGCGGCGTGTCGTTCCTCGCGCTCGGCACGCTGCTGATCGCGCTGGCCCTGACCGGCAACGCGCGAACGGCGCCTGATGCGCAGAGGGAGTTCGGAGTGTGGCTCTCGGTGCGCGCCGACGAGGTCGCCGAGGCCGTCCCTCCGGGTGCCGGGTGGGCGCTCATGCTGGCGCTGGCCACCGGCCTCCTCTACGTGAGCATCCGCGCGCTGCGCCCCTCTGCTCCCGGCGCCGCGGCCGCCCCGCGACGTCCCGCCCCCGCCCCGCGCTGTCACGAGCACGGGCCCATCGACCACGATCACAGGTGAGCTCCATGGCACATCGACAGGAAGAGAAGGAAGCGCGGCGCCAGGAGCGCCTGCGCCATGAGGCCGAGGCCGCACACAAGGAAGCGCGGGACCGCCGGGTGCGGCGCGCGGGGTATGGGGCGGTGGCGGCCATCGCCGCGACGCTCCTCGTGCTCGCTGTCGTCCTCGGCGGAGGTCGCTCGGCCTCCCCCGGACCACCGGAGCATCCTGCGACGGCCGCCGGCGAAGGGCCGGCGGTCGGGATGACCGCCCCGGCGTTCTCGCTCACCGACGCGACGAGCGGTCGCCAGGTCACGGCCGCTGGACTACGCGGGCGCAAGACGCTGCTCTTCTTCAGCGAAGGGGTGTCGTGCCAGGCATGCCTCGTGCAGGCCGCCGACCTCGAGCGCTCCGGAGCGCTGAAGAAGGCGGGGATCGACCTCGTCAGCGTGAGCACCGACGACGCCGACACGCTCGGGCAGGCGGCCGCCCAGTACGGCATCCGGTCGCCGATGCTGGCGGACCCCAGTACGGAGATGTCATCGGCCTACGGGATGCTCGGCCACGGCGGCATGGGGCATCCGCAGACCGACGGCCACGCGTTCATGCTGCTCGACGAAGCCGGCAAGGTGCGCTGGCACCAGGCCTACCAGGAGATGTACGTCAAGACCGACAAGCTCCTGCGCGACATGGGAAAGGCGGCCTGATGCGCGAGCTCGTCCTGCTCACCGAGCCCGACTGCCACCTCTGCGGACACGGGCGCTCGGTCCTCGACGGCCTCGCCGCCGAGGGGTTGCTCAGCTGGCGTGAGGTGCGCGGCGGCGATGACGAGGGCATGCGGCTCAGCGCGCTCGCCCCGCCTCTGCGCCCCGTGCTCTTCGACCGCGACGGTGTGGTGGTCGCCTACGGGCGGCTCTCCGAGAAGCGGCTGCGGAAGCGACTCGCTCGCGCCGTCGCCTGAGCTTGGGCAGGTGGTTGCCCAGGGTTTGAGTCCCGGGGCCGGAGCGATCCGGCCCCGGGCGCGGTCGGGCCCGGCGGCGCACCGGGCGCATCGCGCCGGATCGGCCCTCGCTGGCGCGGCGTGGCTGGGGGACGCGGCGCCTCACTGCGGCTGAGCACGCTGTCGAACGGCTCGACGATGTCGACCGGCTCGCGCTTGAGGGCGAGCCGACCGCGATCGGAGCGCGCGATAGCAACAGGCTCGCGGCGACGCGCGACAGCCGCTCGGCCTCAGAGAACGCGTTGCGCAGCGCCTCGCGCAGCTCTTCGCGTGACTCGCCCTGGTGGAGGGCGAGATCGATCTCGGTGCGCAGCAGCGCCAGGGGCGTGCGTAGCTCATGGCCGGCGTCGGCGACGAACGCCCGCTCGCGCTCGAGGCCGCTTCGAGCCGGTCGAGCATCTCGTTGAGCGTGGTGCCGAGCCGCTCGAGCTCGTCGCCGGTCGGCGCAACCGGCAGCGCATCATCGTCGAACGCGCTGAGCAGGACGACCTTCGTTTCGCTGCGGCACTCGAGGATCTCGACCATCGCCTGCACGCCGTCGAGCCCGGGCATGCGCACGTCGAGCACGACGAGATCGGGGGCCAGTTCCGAGGCGAGCGCCACGGCCGCACGGCCGTCGGCGGCCTGCCCCACGACCACGAAGCGTCCGTCATCGGTGAGGGACCGCGAGAGCCCCTCGAGCACGAGGGGACGCGCCACAGATGTCGGGGCGGGAAGTGAAGGACGTGCACGACAACGACCGCCGTTCGCCTGATACGCCGTCTCACATTCGAGGAGGCCCCCCTCGCGCGAATGTCAACAACTAGCCACGCGGCGCGCCCGCCCACCACGACGGCGGATCACTCGCGGGGAAGCTCTGAAGCAGTGCCTCGTCGACTTCCGCATCAGCCGTGCAGGCGGACGGGCAGGGTCTTCAGCTGGCTGGAGAACTGGGAGAGCACCCAGGTCGGCTCGCCGGCCAGCGTCATGTTGGGGAACCGCCTGACGGTTTCCTCGACGAGGATCTTCAGCTCGAGGCGGGCGAGGGCGGTGCCAAGGCAGAAGTGCCGGCCGCCGGCACCGAACGCCTGGTGTTCGGGGTTACGGGTGACGTCGAAGCGGTGGGGGTCCTCGTAGACGTCCTCGTCGCGGTTGGAGGACGGGTACCACAACGCGACCTTGTCGCCTCTCTTGATCTGCTGACCCGCGAGGACGGTGTCTCTCGTAGCGGTGCGGCGGAAGTGCGCGAACGCGGGGAACATCCGCAGCGCCTCCTCGACTGCCGACGGCACGAGCGACGGGTCGTCGATCAGCAGCCGGCGCTGGTCGGGGTTCTCCATCAGCACCTTCATCGTGCTCGTGTAGGTCGCCTTGGTCGAGTCGTTGCCGGCCGCCATCAGCAGGACGAAGCCCGCGAAGATCTCATCGTCGGTGAGGCTGTCGCCGTCGATCTCGGCGAACACCAGCACGCTGAGCATGTCCTCGGTCGGGTTGGCCCGGCGGTCGGCGACGAGCTTCATGCACTTCTCGTACATCGGCGGGATGTCCTCGGCGACGAGCTGCTCGAGACCCTTCGGGTTGAGGTCGGGATCGCCGAAGCCCAGCAGGGTGTTGATCGACTCCGCCCACGGCCTGTCGTCCTCGGGATCGAGACCCATGAAGCTGCCGATGACCCGCGCGACGACGGGCTGGGCGACCTCGGTGACCAGATCACACGTCTCACGACCCTCCAGCCCCTTCATCACCCGGTCGGTGATCTCGCGGATCGCCGGCTCGTGCTGGGCGATCGCCTTGGGAGTGAACGCCCGCTGGAACAGCGCCTTGATGCGATCGTGCTTGGGCGGGTCCATCCCGATGAACA
>JACRMD010000072.1:14664-20039 GCA_016215085.1 Solirubrobacterales bacterium
ATGAACATCCCCTGCACAAGATGGACCGGCACCGACTCGTCGGTGATCAGGATGTTCTGCGCCGACGAGTAGGTCTCCCAGTCGCGGCTGACCGTGTACACGTCCTCGGCCTTGGTCACCGACCAGAACCCCGCGTCCTTCGGGCTCTGCTTGATCCCCTTGCTCCAGTGCACGGGGCACCGAGCGCGCAGGTCGGCGAACACCTCGTGGGGCGCACCCTCGCGCCAATGGTCCTCGTCGGCGACACCCAGCTGCTCGAGGTCTCTGATCTCGCTTGACATGGTGTCATCAAGCGTAGCGCAGGAACGTACCGGTCGGTGAACTCCGTGCGCTACGGTGCCGCCGATGACGTCAACGGCAACCGCTCGCAGCTTTCCCCATCGCCCGGCGGGCCACTGTGGATCGGGCGCTTTGCGCGACCTCCTCGAACTGCACGGCCTCGACTACGGAGCCGGCCCCCTCAGCGAAGGCGCCGTCTTCGGACTCGGAGGCGGCCTCGGATTCCTCTATCTCGAGACGCCCGGCATGACGCCACCGGTCTACGTCGTGGGCCGCGGCGCCGATCTCGAACGGGACATCGCCGAGCACCTCGGCCTCGGGCTCGAGGTCAGGGACACCGACGACCCCACCACGGGCTGGCGGTGGGTACGCGACGAGATCGACGCCGGCCGGCCTCCCATGGTGTGGGCAGACATCGGCCACCTCGACTACCTCCGGGTGCGCATGCACAACACGCGCCACGACATCGTCGTCGTGGGCTATGACGACGCCGAAGACGTCGCCTGGGTCGCCGACAACGACCGCGAGGAACTCCAGCCCTGCAGTCTCGAGTCGCTGGCACGTGCGCGAAACTCGGACGCCTTTCCGGGCCCCAACCGCCACACGACCTTCATCTACCAGTGGCCTGAGCAGCTGCGACCGGCCGGCGAGGCCACGCATCGCGCGCTTCGGCAAGCGGTGTCCAACATGCGCGACGGCGGCGAGCCGCTGGCCGGCCTCTGCGGGGCGTTCGGGCTCTCGGGCATCGACGCCTTCGCGACGCGCTATCCCGGCTGGCCCGCCACCTTCGGCGACGAGCTTGCCGGCGCACTGAAAGGTCTCCATGTCTTCATCGTCAAGGCAGGCACCGCGGGCGCGATGTTCCGCTCGCTGCACGCAACCTTCCTGGACGACATGGCCGAGCTCCTCAACGACGCCCGGCTCCGGGTCCTCGCCGCGACGTATGACACGCTTGCGGATTCCTGGCGTGAACTGGCGGATCTGGCGGCGTGCCAAGACCATGGGGCCGGGCTGGACGTCGTGCAGCGCATCCGGTCGCTCGAGCACCGTGGCGTCTCGCTGACCGAAGCATGGCTGGCGCAGAACGGATGAGGCCGAACGCCGACGGCACCATTCCCGCCCACCAACCGCACTGCCTCGGCTGCGGGCCCGAGAACCCTGCCGGCATGGGCCTGCGCCTGCGAGTCGACGGTGACCGCGTGCGCGGGAACGTGCGCTTCGACCGCCGCCAAGAGGGCGCGCCTGGCTTCGCACACGGCGGCGCGGTCGCCACGGTGCTCGACGATGCGCTGGGCAGCGTGCTGATCCTCATCGAACGGCCCGCGGTCACCGCCAACCTCAACGTCGACTTCCGCGCGCCGGCCTTCCTGCATCACGACCTCGACATCGAGGCCTGGTGTGAACAGACCGATGGGCGCAAGCTCCATCTCGCCGGCCGCCTCCTCGACGGCGAGACCGTCCTCGCCGAGGCTCGGGGGCTCTTCATCGAGGTCGACGTCGATCACTTCCGCCGCGGCGGACGCGAGCTCCCCGAGCCCTGGGTCTCCTGGGCGGGCAGAAGCGCCGGCGACTGATCCTCAGCCGCGGCCTCGAGAGGCGCCCCACCAAACGTACGGCGGGTGTATCCGTCATCCACTCTGGCCCTACGATCAGCGTGCGGGCGCCACCGAGCCGAGCCAGCCCTGGAACACGTCGATGGCCGACCGCAGGGCCGGAGTATCGCCGCGCTCGAGGTACTCGAGCGTCAGACCCTGAATCCCCGCGATGATGAGGACCGTAAGCGCCTGCTCATCAATCGTCAGCCGGCGGCCCCGGGAGGCCAGCTCCGCCGACAGCCGGTGAATCAGCCGCCGGTACCCGTCGTTGATGTAGCCGACCGACTTGCGCAGGTGCCGATTCGTGACCGATTCGGCAACCAGCCCGAAATAGGCGGCGAGCAACGCGCGGTCGCTCGTCATGCGCTCCCAGATCTGGTCGAACCCCACCGAGACGATGTCGGCCGGCTCCTCGAGACCCAGCAGCGCCGCTTCCAGCTGGCCAAGCAACTGGTCGCCGATGCGCTGCACCACGACATCGAACAGCTCCTCACGACTGGCGAAGTAGTAGAGGACCATCCGCTTGTGCACGCCGGCCTGCTCGGCAATCCTGCCAATCGAGCTCGCGGAGTAGCCGTCGGTCGCCAGACACCGCACGGCGGCGTCGATGATCGCCTCAGACTGCCGGGCACCCTTGGCCGTCGGAGGGGGAGAGAACGCCACGCGCAAACCCTATGCGCCACCGACCACTCCCGACACGCTCATGCCGGGAACGCGCGCCGCGACTGCGGGCTCGCCTGGCCGTTGGAGAGCGCGGCTGGTGCTCGCCACGGGAGCCTGTGCCACGTGCGGCAGCCGTCTCGCCCGAGGGAGGAGATCGGGTCGGCCGCGGCTCCCGGCGGTGCCGTCTTCATCGAGCGGCGATACGTGCGCGCCGACGCGGCCTCAGACCAGTAGCCGCCCCGTCAGCCGCGGCGCATGAGCCGCGCGACGGCGCTCATCAGCTCGTCGGTGAGCTCCTCGGGCTCGGCGTCGCCGTGGCCGCCGACGACGCAGTGACGCGCGTGACCGTCGAGAAGGCCGAGCGCCACCTTGTCCAGCGCGGCCTGGATCGCGGAGATCTGGGTGAGGACGTCGATGCAGTAGCGGTCCTCCTCGACCATCTTCTCGATGCCGCGGACCTGACCCTCGATCCGGCGCAGCCTCTTGCCCAGCTGGTCCTTCGTCGCGCTGTACCCGCGCGGTGGTGCGGTGTCGGTTGCCATGACGACATGGTACCCCCTTGGGGTATGAGCGGAAGAGGGGTTTCGCGAAGGCGACCTGCGGCAAACCCCGCATGCGGCAATACGGGTCGGGGGTATCGTGGTGCGAACCCCCGAGAAAGGACGTGGACATGACCGACACGACGACCTACGCGGTGCCCGGCATCAGCTGCGGCCATTGCCGCGCGGCGATCACCGCCGAGGTCGAGAAGCTCGCCGGCGTCTCGTCCGTGGACGTCGACCTCGACGCCAAGCGCGTGACGGTGACGGGCGACGGCCTCGACGACGCGGCCGTGCGCGCCGCGATCGACGAGGCAGGCTACGACGTGGCCTGACCGATGTCCGCCGGCACCGAGCACGTCGAGCTGCCGATCACGGGGATGACCTGTGCGTCGTGCGCCAACCGGATCGAGCGCCGGCTCAACAAGCTCGACGGCGTGTCGGCGACGGTGAACTTCGCGACGGAGCGCGCCTCCGTCGACTACGCGCCGGACGCCACGCGCCCGGAGGAGCTTCTGCAGGCGGTGGAGGCCGCCGGCTACCACGCCGTCCTGCCGGCCACCGAGCCGGAGCACGCCGCGGCCCATGAGCACCACGATGCGTCGCAGGACGAGGCCGAGGCGCTACGGCGCCGGGTCGTCATCTGCGCGGTGCTCTCGCTGCCGGTCCTGCTGATGGCGATGGTGCCGGCGCTGCAGTTCGACAACTGGCAGTGGCTCAGCCTCCAGCTCGCCACGCCGGTGGTCCTCTGGGGCGCGTGGCCGTTCCACAAGGCGGCCTGGCAGAACGCCCGGCACGCGGCCGCCACGATGGACACGCTGATCAGCGTCGGCGTCCTCGCCGCCTGGCTGTGGTCGATGTACGCGCTGTTCCTCGGCGACGCCGGGATGCCGGACATGCGGATGCCGTTCGAGCTCGTGCCCGAGCGCGGCGGCGGCATGTCGGACATCTACCTCGAGGTCGCCTCCGTCGTGACGACCCTCATCCTCCTCGGCCGCTTCTTCGAGGCGCGCGCCAGGCGACGTGCCGGCGCCGCGCTCAGGGCGCTGATGGAGCTCGGGGCCAAGGACGTGGCGGTGCTCGACGAGGACGGGCGCGAGAGCCGGGTCCCGATCGAGGAGCTGCGGATCGGGCAGCGGTTCGTGGTGCGCCCGGGCGAGAAGGTGGCCACCGACGGCGTGGTCGAGGAGGGCGCCTCGGCCATCGACATGAGCATGCTCACCGGCGAGCCGGTCCCGGTCGAGGTCTCCCCCGGCGCCGAGGTGGCGGGCGCCACCGTCAACGCCGGCGGGCGCCTCGTCGTCCGCGCCACGAGGGTCGGCGCCGAAACCGCGCTGGCCCAGATCGCCAGGCTCGTCGCCGAGGCCCAGACCGGCAAGGCGCCCGTCCAGCGCCTGGCCGACTGCGTCTCCGCCGTCTTCGTCCCGGTCGTGATCCTGCTGTCGGTCGCCACGCTCGGCTACTGGCTGGGCGCCGGCGAGAGCGCGAGCTTCGCCTTCACCGCCGCGGTCGCGGTCCTGATCATCGCCTGCCCCTGCGCCCTCGGCCTGGCGACGCCGACCGCCCTGATGGTCGGCACCGGCCGCGGCGCGCAGCTCGGCCTCATCATCAAGGGCCCGCAGGTCCTGGAGTCGACCCGCCGCGTGGACACCATCGTCCTCGACAAGACCGGCACCGTCACCGCCGGGCGGATGAGCCTCGCCGACGTCGCGGTGGCCGCGGGCGTCGATCGCGGCGAGGCGCTGCGGCTCGTGGGCGCGCTCGAGCACGCCTCCGAGCACCCGATCGCGCAGGCCATCGCCAAGGCAGCGGCCGCCGCCGGCGACCTCCCCGCCGTGGAGGGCTTCGCCAACCGCGAGGGCCTCGGGGTCGAGGGCTCGGTCGAGGGCCGCGTCCTGGTGGTCGGCCGCCCCGCGCTGCTGGAGCGCGCGCAGCCGCCGATGCCGCTGACGCCCGAGCTCGAGGCGGCGCGGCGGGCCGCCGAGGCCAAGGGCCAGACCGCGATCGCCGCGGGCTGGGACGGAGCCGTCCGCGCCGTGTTCGTGGTGGCCGACGCCATCAAGCCGAGCTCCGCGGAGGCGATCGCCTCGCTGCGGCGGCTCGGCCTGCGGCCGGTGCTGCTGACCGGCGACAACGAGACCACGGCGAGGGCCGTCGCGGCCGAGGTCGGCATCGACGAGGTCATCGCCGAGGTCCTGCCCGCCGACAAGGTCACCATCGTCCTGAACCTGCAGGAGCAGGGCCGCGTCGTCGCCATGGTGGGCGACGGCGTCAACGACGCGCCGGCGCTCGCGCAGGC
>JACRMD010000073.1 GCA_016215085.1 Solirubrobacterales bacterium
AGCCCGAGGTGCTGCTCTGCGGCCACGGCCTGCCGGTCACCGGGCCGGAGACGCCCGCAGCTGTCGAGGAGGCCCACGGCGACGACGGCTTCTGGACGCGGCTGGCCGGCCTGCGCGCGCCGGCCCTGTTCGTGTGGGGCCGCAAGGACCAGCTCGTGTCGCTGGCCTTCGCGCGCCACGTCCGCGACGTCCTGCCGGCGGCCCAGCACCTCGAGCTCGACTGCGGCCACGTGCCCCAGCTCGAGCGCCCGCGCGCGACGCACGAGGCGATGGTGCGCTTCCTCGCGCGCTAGCGGGCGCGCCAGAGCGCGCCGAGCTTCAGCGGCGTGCGCACGAGGTCCAGCCGCGCGCGGTGGTGGGCCTCCTCGACAGCTGCGGGCGTCTCCGGCCCGGTGACCGGCAGGCCGTGGCCGCAGAGCAGCACCTCGGGCTGAAGGCCGCGCAGGGCGCCGGGCAGCAGGACGCGCAGGAACGGGTGGATGCCCACGGCGCCGGGGCCGAGCCGGTAGTACTCGTTGGTGCCCAGCAGCTCGGCGACGACCAGCGCCCGCTGCTGCGGCCACCACAGCGCCTTCTCGCGCCAGCGCGGCACGTCGACGACCGTGCGGACCTCGAACGGGCTGCCGGGCACGGCGTCGGGCAGCCGCAGGTGGGGGACGCCGAGCCGGCCGGCGAGCACCGCGCAGTCGCGCGGGTGGCGGTCCAGCAGCTGCACGACCGCGCGGACCGGCCCGAGCGCCTGCGCGCGCTGGACGGCGCCGGCCTCGTCGACCGGGTCGACCAGCCAGACGCCGTCGCCGTCGCCGACCGCGTGCGAGGCGCGCTGCATCGGCTCGCCGGTCAGCACCCAGCTGATGCCGGCCGGGTGCTCGACGACTTGTGCTCCGCTCACAGCGGCTGCGGCCCGCCGGCGGGCGCCGCGCGCTGCGTGCGCTGCGCGCGGTCGACCGCGGCCACGATCTGGTCGGGGTGGGCGATCCCGCGGAAGGTGAAGTCGCTGTCGTCGGTGCCGGCGGTGTCGAAGTCGACGTGGCCGACGCGCAGGACGCGCTCGAGGACCGACTGGTTGGTGTTGACGTTCTGGACGCGGTCGATGCTCGTCTGCTGGACGTGTTTGCTCAGCAGCCCGCGGCGGATGTGCAGCCGCTCGGTCGTGATGACGTAGTCGGTCGCGGCGCGCTTGACGATGCCCACGACGACCACGAGCGCCGTGCCGATGACGACGGCGAGGATGCCCGCGGCGGTCGAGACCGCGAAGAACAGGATCACCGCCACGACGAGCACGGGCAGGATGCCCTTCAGGTAGAAGCTCGGCGCCGCCCGCCAGGACGGATGGCCCTGGAAGACGATCTGCTCACCGGTGTGCAGGTCCACGGCTCTCCTCCTTCGACGACACGGCGCGATGCTATCCACCTGATCAGTCCTGATCACAGGAAGCTGGGGTGCGGTGGTGCGAAGTTGGTCAGGTCCCGCCATGGACAGGCGGGCGGCGGGCCCGCACGATTCCCCGCCATGACCCCCACCCCCATCGATTCCCCCGCCGCCGCGCCCGACTTCGCCGCGGTGAAGACCCGCCAGCAGGCCATGTGGGCCAGCGGCGACTACTCCGCCGTCGCGGCGACGATCCACGTGATCGCCGAGCGCCTGGCCGACCACGCCGACCTCGTCGCCGGCACGAAGGTCCTCGACGTCGCCACCGGCAGCGGCAACGCCGCGCTCGCCGCGGCCCGCTACGGCTGCGAGGTGACCGGCATCGACTACGTCCCGGCGCTGCTCGAGCGCGCCCGCCGCCGCGCCGAGGCCGAGGGCCTCGACATCGACCTGCTCGAGGCCGACGCGGAGGCGCTGCCCTTCGCGGACGCGTCCTTCGACGCGGTCCTCTCGGTCGTCGGCGTGATGTTCGCGCCCGACCAGGCCAAGGCCGCCGCCGAGCTCGTGCGCGTCTGCCGTCCCGGCGGCACGATCGCCCTCGCCTCGTGGACGCCGGACAGCTTCATCGGCCGTCTGCTGCGCACCGTCGGCGCGCACGTGCCGCCGCCGGCCGGCGTCGCCTCGCCGATCCGCTGGGGCGACGAGGAGGTCGTGCGCGAGCTGTTCGGCGACGAGGTCGCGTCGCTGCACGCGCGCGAGCGCACGTACACGTTCCGCTTCGCCTCGGCGGCGTCGTTCGTGGACTTCTTCCTGACGCACTACGGCCCGACGCACAAGGCGTTCGAGGCGCTGGACGCCGACGGCCGGGCGGCGCTGCGCGCCGACCTCGAGGCGCTGGCCGCCGACGGCGACCGCCGCAAGGACGGCGGGGCCGTGGCGATCCCCGCGAGCTACCTGGAGGTCGTGGCCACGCGGGCGTGACCGCGGCCCCGCCACCTATGCTCGGGCGTGGGTGTCCCACGTCGTCAAGGTCGAGCCGCTCACGACGGCCCGCGCGCTGCGCGGGCCGTTCGACTACCGGCGCCCGGACGGCGTCGGGGTCGGCGCCCTGCTGGACATCCCGTTCGGGCGCCAGCGGCTCACCGGCGTGGTCACCGCGCTGGCCGACCGCTCCGAGCACGAGCTGGCCGCTCCGCTGCGCGTCCACCCCGAGACGGTCCCGGCCGACCTCGTCGAGCTCGCGCTGTGGGTGGCGCGGGACAAACTGTGGTGCGCGCAGCGGCTGGTGGCGGCCGGCCTGCCGGTTCCCGCCGCGGCGGTGGTGCGCCCCGGCATGCCGCTGGGCGCGCAGCGCACGCCCGACGGCGACGCCGCGATCGCCGCGGAGGCGCACCTCGGCCGCACCGAGCTGCGCCTGACCGCCAAGCAGGGCGCGCTGCTGCAGGCGCTGCCGCGCTTCGCGGGCGCCGACCTCGGGTCGCTGCGGCGGCTGGAGGCGCGCGGGCTGGTCGAGATCGCGCCGCGCGGCCGGCGCCGCGCCCCATCGCACGCCGACGTCGGCGCCCGCCGGCCGATGCCCGCGCTCAACCCCGACCAGGCGGCCGCGCTGACCGAGGTGCTCGCGGCGGCCGGCACCGGCGACGACCGGCTGCTGCTGCACGGCGTCACCGGCTCGGGCAAGACCGAGGTCTACCTGCGCGCGGCCGCGGCGATGCTGGAGCGCGGCCGCGGCGTGCTGGTGCTCGTCCCCGAGATCGGGCTGACCCCGCAGGCGGTCTCGCGCTTCCGCGACCGCTTCGGCGACACCGTCGCGGTGCTGCACTCCAAGCTCTCGGCGGGCGAGCGCTACGACGAGTGGACGCGGCTGCGCAGCGGCGACGCGCGCGTCTGCGTCGGGCCGCGCAGCGCGGTCTTCGCGCCGATCGCCGACCTCGGGCTGGTGGTCGTCGACGAGGAGCACGACGGCTCCTACAAGCACGAGGGCGACCCGCGCTACGACGCGCGGCTGGTCGCCGAGCACCGCGCCCGCCGCCACGGCGCGGTCCTGCTGTGCGGCAGCGCGACGCCGCGGCCCGAGTCGGTCCACGCGCTGCGCCGGATCCGCCTGCCGCGCCGCGCCGACGGCGCGCCGCTGCCGCCGGTGGAGGTCGTCGACCTCAAGGAGGCCCAGGGCGCCGTGCACCCGCGCACGCACGAGGCGCTGGTCGACGCCCGCAAGGCGATCGTCCTGCTCAACCGCCGCGGCTGGTCGAACTTCCTGACGTGCCGCTCGTGCGGGCGCGTGTGGCAGTGCCCGCAGTGCGACGTCGCGCTGGTGCTGCACCGCGCCGAGAACGCCGTCGGCTGCCACCACTGCGGCCACCGCGAGCCGATCCCGTCGCGCTGCCCGGACTGCGGCTCGGTCTCGATCGCCCGCCACGGCAGCGGCACCGAGCGCCTCGAGCACGAGCTCGCCGCGCTCGGCCGGCCGGTGCTGCGCCTGGACGCCGACGTCCGCCACGCCGACCGCGTGCTGTCCGCCTTCGAGCGCGCCGAGCGCGCGATCCTCGTCGGCACGCAGGTCGTCGCCAAGGGCCACGACTTCCCCGACGTCGACCTCGGCGTCGTGCTCGACGCCGACAGCACGCTGCGCTTCCCCGACTTCCGCGCCGTGGAGCGGACCTTTGCGCTCGT
>JACRMD010000074.1 GCA_016215085.1 Solirubrobacterales bacterium
CCGGTGAGCGCGTCGGCGCCCGGCCCGCCCCTCAGGGTCCGGGTGGCGCCGCCCGCGACGAGCACGTCGTCGCCCGCGCCGCCGAGCAGCGCCTCGACGTCGGCCGCGACGTCGTCGCCCTCGCCGGCAGTGCCGTCCCCGGCCGCGCCGTCGGCGCTCACGACGACCGCCGAGGTCCGGGCCGTGTAGTCCACGGTGTCGGCCCCGCCGCCGCCGGCCACGGCGTCCGCGCCCGGGCCGGCCACCACCAGGTCGTCGCCCCCGCCGCCCGACAGGCGGTCGTCGCCCTCGCCGTCGACGAGCACGTCGTCCCGCGAGCCGCCGGTGACGACGTCGTCGCCGGCGCCGTCCTCGATGCGCAGGGGCACGCTCGCGTACGTCGCCGACAGCGTGTCGTCGCCGTCGCCGAGGGCGAGCTCGACCCGCTCGGGCCGCGGGCAGCGCACCCGCGTGCCGGTCCGCCACCAGCAGCCGCCCGACGGCGTCAGGCCCCCGGCGCCCAGGACCACGTCGATGGTCGACGTCCCGGTCGAGAGCGTGAGCCTGTTGGTCTCCCCGTCGCCGGCCTGCACGCGCAGCGTGGTCCCGTCGAGCACGACGGAGGCGGCCCGCGCGGAGGCGGGCGCGCACGCGCAGCAGGCGGCGAGGAGCAGCAGGACGGCGAGGCGGTGGAGCATGGCGGCGCGGCGGCCCGAAGCCGCCACACCGGGTCATCGACCGCGCACCCGCCGTCCGCAGGCGCCCGGTCAGGCGCCGATCAGCGCTCCGCGAGCTCCTGCTTGAGGCGGTCGATGACCGCGACCGGACCCGGGTCCACGCCGCGCAGGACCGCGAGGTAGACCGAGACCAGGTCGCCGAGCAGCACCAGCGAGAACGCGCGCTCGAACGCGGTCTGGCCGCGCGACTGGACGCGGTGGGTCGACGCCGCCTGCTCGCGGATCAGGCCGCAGGTCAGCTCGACGCGGTCGGCGACGCGCGGGTGCGTGTCGGAGTCCTCGAGGAAGACCGCGGCGAAGCGGCCCAGCTCGGCCGCGCCGCCCCAGCCGACGAGCTCGTTGGGGTCGAGCTCGGGCAGCTCGTTCCAGAACGCCGGCACCTCGGCGTTCTCGTTGAGCTGGGTCTTCCAGCGGTAGGCGATCGGCGCCGTCACGCCGGCGCCGGAGATGACCGGGATCGTCCCGTGCAGGTCGCGGGCCAGGGTCTTGGCCTCGGAGTCGTCGGGCGCCTCGGGGCCCCACAGCGTCACGAGCTCCTCGAGGTGCTCGGCGGCGACGTCGATGTCGGAGGTGATGCGCGGGCCGGCGCCGCAGCGCGCGGCGACCTCGAGCACGGCGACGGTCATGTAGGCGACCGCGGCGCGGGGCTGCAGGCCGCCGGCGATCGGGATGACCGGCACGCCGTCGCGCCGCGCGTCCTCGGCCAGCGTGCCGCCGCTGGTGGCGACCACGCGCGTGGCGCCGAGGAACCCGGCCGCCTCGTAGCAGGCCAGCGCCTCCTCGGTGTCGCCCGAGTACGAGGCGACGAGCACGGTGGTGTCGGGCGTCGTCCAGCCGGGCAGGCCGTAGGCGCGCGAGGAGAGGATCGGCCGCGAGGCCGTGTCGCCGAGGATGACGCGCGCCAGCGCGCCGCCGATCGCCGAGCCGCCCATGCCCGCGACGACCATGCCCGCCGGGCTGTCCCAGTCCTCCAGCTGCGCCGACTCGACCTTCCAGACGGCGTCGCGGAGGTGCTCGGGGATGGCGAGCACGTCGGTCAGCTGGTCGGTGGAGTCGACGCGGGCGATCCCGTCCCGGTCGAGCTCGGCGTTCGTCGTCGTCACTGCGCAGCTCCCTCGTCTCAGAACCTGATCGCCCCGTCCGGCAGCGCCGTGCCGGGGAACACCTTGATCCCGTGGGCGAGCACGTTGCCCTCGCCGACCCGTACATCCTCCCCTACGACGGCCCCTCCGCGTACCACGGTGCCGTCGGCCAGCTCCGCGCCGGCCGCCACGACGCAGTCCGTGAGCTCGCAGCGGGCGCCGATCCGGGCGCCGTCGAGCACCACGGAGCGCTCCACGCGGGCGTGCGCGCCGACCCGCACCCCGCGCCCGAGGACGACCAGGCTGCCGACGTGCGCGCCCGCCTCGATCGTGCAGCCCGGGCCGACGACCGCGGGCGGCACGATGCGCCCGTCGGCGCGGACGTCGCCGTCGACCGCCAGGAAGCCGTCGCCCAGCCGCTCGAGCACCGCCGTCCTGACGTTGCCCTCGAGGATGTCGAAGGTCCCCTGCAGGTAGCGCTCGGGCGTCCCGATGTCCATCCAGTACGCCGACTCGTCGGCGGCCGAGGACCGAGCGCTCGAGCACGTAGATCCCGGCGGAGATCAGGTACTTGCGGACGCCGACGAGCTCGTCCGGCCCCGGCTTCTCGAGGAACCCGGTGACCGCGCCGCCCTCGTCGCAGAGCACGAGGCCGTAGGCGCTGGGGTCCTCCACGGGGACCAGCCCGAGCGTCCCGGTCGCGCCCGCCGCCTCGTGCGCGGCGATCTGCGCCGTCACGTCGGCGTCGGTCAGCACGTCGCCGTTGAGCATGAGGAACCGCTCCTCGAGCAGGTCCTCGCAGAACTTCAGCGCGCCGGCGGTGCCGCGCGGCTCGGGCTCGACCACGTAGCGCAGCCGGATGCCCAGCGACGAGCCGTCGCCCAGCGCCGCCTCGACCTTGGTCGGCTCGAAGCCGCAGGCCAGGATGACGTCGTCGACGCCGTGGCCGCGCAGCCACTCGAGCATGTACACCAGGAACGGCCGGTCGACCAGCGTGATGACCGGCTTGGGCTGGCGGGAGGTCAGCGGCCGTAGGCGCGTCCCCTCCCCGCCGACGAGGATGACGGCCTGCATCCCCACGCTCAGCGGCGGCCGACGCCCTCGTACGTCAGCCCGGCGGCGCGGACCGCCTCGGGGTCGAGCGCGTTGCGGCCGTCGATGAGCAGGTCGCCCTTCATCGCGCCGGCGATCGCGCTCCAGTCCAGCCCCTTGAACTCGTCCCACTCGGTGACGAGCACGACCGCGTCGGCGTCGCGGGCCACCTCGATCGGCCCGTCCCCGAACTCGACGCCCGTGATGAGCTTGCGGGCCTCCTCCTCGGCGATCGGGTCGTAGGCCGTGACGTGGGCGCCGGCGGCCTGCAGCCGCGCGCTGAGCACGAGCGAGGTCGCCTCGCGCATGTCGTCGGTGTTGGGCTTGAAGGCCAGCCCGAGCAGGCCGATCTTGCGGCCGACGAGCGAGCCGAGGTGCTTGTGGAGCTTGCCGACGACGCGGCGCTTCTGCAGCTCGTTGACCTCGATGACCGAGTTCAGCAGCTGGAAGTGGTAGCCGGTGTTGCCCGCCAGCTGCTTGAGCGCCTGGACGTCCTTGGGGAAGCACGAGCCGCCGAAGCCGAGGCCGGCCTGCAGGAACTTCGGGCCGATCCGGTCGTCGAGCCCCATGCCCTTGGCGACCTCGACGACGTCCGCGCCGGTCTCCTCGCACACGTTGGCGATCTAGCAGCGGGCGGTACAGCTCGACGACCGCGTCGCCGGCCCAGTCGCCGTCGTCGCCCACGACCACCCGGTCGGGCTTGAGGAAGTCCGCGACCGCCGAGCCCTCCTTGAGGAACTCGGGGCACGAGACGTAGCGGAACTGGTCCTTGCCCTGCTTGGCGAACTCGCGCTTGATCGCCTCGCCGGTGCCGGCCGGCACCGTGGACTTCATGACCAGCGCGTGGTGGTCGGAGACGGGCATCGCGTCGACGACCGCGTGGACCGCGCTGAGGTCGGCGTCGCCCGAGTAGGTGGGCGGCGTGCCGACCGCCACGAACAGCAGGCGCGCGTGGTCCAGCGCCTGGGTGATGTCCGTGGAGAAGTGCATGCGCTCGCGGTTGCGGGCGATGAGGTCCTCGAGGCCCGGCTCGTAGATCGGGACATCGCCGCGCTCCAGGCGCGCGACCTTGTCCGCGTCGATGTCGATGCACCAGACGTCGTTGCCGAGCTCGGCGAAGCCCGCAGCCGTGACCAGGCCGACGTAGCCGGTGCCGATGACGCCGATGGGCTCGCGCTCTGCCATAGGCCGCGGGAGGCTAGCGAAGCGGACTGGCGGTCGGTCGCGTCGTCAGCCGACCCGCGACACCGACCGCGCGAGCGCCAGCATGCGCCGGTTGGAGATCGTCTGCAGGAGCGTGTTGGAGATCCAGTAGACGGCCTTCGGGGTGCGCCAGGCGACGGCCCGCAGCCGGTCGCCGTCGAAGAACAGCTCGTACGTGCGCCCGCCCATCCGCCGGCGCTCGCTCGGGTTGTCCAGGATCGGCGGCGCCTTCCAGGTCGTGCCCTGCAGGCCGTAGTACTGGCCGACCTCGTCGGTCTTCACGACGATGCGGTACGCGCGGTAGCGGTGGCGGCCGCGGTCGAAGATGTCGTAGGTCCGCGAGTGGTCGGGGAGCAGGCCCGAGCCGTCGATGATCGCCTTCGGGAAGTAGACCGGGAAGCCGGCCTTCAGGCCCAGGCGCACCGCGAGGTCCTCCGCCGGGCGCGGGTCGAGGTGCATGCCCGAGGGCAGCGTCGCGCGGGCCTTCTTGGACCGCTTGGGCTTGCGGGCCTCCTTGACCGCCTCCTTCTTCTCCTTGCCGCGGGCGCCGGGGGAGGCCTTGGCGTTCATGAAGCGGTCGACCGCCCGCCGCAGCCGCTCGGGCGAGACCTCGACGAAGTCGCCGGTGATCTCGCCCGGGAACTTGACCTCCTGGACCGGCTTCTGCGCCGACTCCGCGGCCAGCTTCAGCAACCGCAGGATCGCGGCGGTGCCGCGGATGTCGGTCTGCGTGTAGCGGGCGAAGATCCGCAGCAGCTCCTTGCGGTCGCCGAGGACCCTGGAGACGCCGATCTGCTCCTTGGCCTGGCGCAGGAAGTCCTGCTGGCGCGCGGCGCGCACGAGGTCGGAGTCGAAGTGGCGGTAGCGGACGAAGTCCAGCGCGTCCTGGCCGCAGAGTCGCTGGTAGCCGGACTTGACGTCGATCGTCGCGTAGTTCCCGCCGCCGCCGTAGGGCGGGTTGTTGTCGTTGAAGTACCGGCGGTCGACGTCGGTGAAGACGCAGCCCAGCCGGTTGACCGCGCGGCGGAAGCCGCCGAAGTTCACGTTGACGACGTGGTGGATCGGGATGCCGAGCAGGTTGCGCACCGTGCGCACCGTGAGCTTGGGCCCGCCGATCGCGTACGCGGCGTTGATCTTGTCCGAGCCGTGGCCCGGGATGTCGACCTTGAGGTCGCGCGGCAGCGACATCACCGCGGTGGCGCCCTTGGACGGGTCCAGCCGCGCGAGGATGATCGTGTCCGAGCGGACCGGGTTCTTCTCCTTGATGTCGGCGAAGCGGCGGTCGGAGCCCAGCAGCAGGATCGTCTGCGGGCCGCCGGGGTCGACGTCGTCCAGCGCGCCCTTGATGCCCGGGATCGGCACCGACTCGTTGTCGAAGATCTGCGCCGCGCCCTTGACCTCGAGCAGCGCCGCCGTCGAGACCGTCGCCGCCGTCGCGCATACGACGACCAGCGCCGCGAGCAGCGCGCGCTTCAGGAGGCCCCGGCCGAGCCGGGGCGGTGCGTCTTCGGGTTGGAAGGTCGTCACGTCAGGGGCGGAAGCGGACCAGCGAGCCTGCGATGCCCGTCATCTGGGCGTTCGTCAGGCTCAGGCTCAGGCTGTTGGACACCCAGTAGACGGCATCCTTGCGCTTCCAGGCGACGTACCGCAGGCGCTTGCCGTCGCGGTACAGCAGGAGGGTACGGCCTCGCACCTTCGTGCGCCCCGTCGGGTGCGCCAGCGCCGGCGGCGTCCTCCAGGTCGTCCCCTGGATGCCGTAGTACTGGCCCTCGAGCTCGTTCTCCACCACGACGAGGCGGTACGCGCGGTGCTTGCCGCCGGCGCGGTCGCGGATCGTGTACGCCCGCGGCGAGGGCCGGATCGTCGTGTAGTAGCCCTCGGGCGAGAGCCTGGCGGGGAAGTAGACCGGGAAGCCGAGGTTCTTGCGGGCGACCATGGGGGCGACGAGGTCCTCGCCCTTGCGGCGCGCGTCGCGCAGGCGCACGGTCGCCGTCGCGCCCTTCTTGGCCTTGCGCGTCAGCGGCCGCGCCTTGCGAGGCTGCGCCGGCGGCGTGGCGTGCAGGAAGCGCCAGCGGGTCTTGCGGATGCCCTCGTCGGTGGCCACGACGAACTGGCCCGTCTCGGGGTCGCCCGCGAACTCGGCGGGGAACGGGATCTGCCGGACCGGGTGGCCCGCCGAGAAGATGCCGAGCTTGAGCAGCTTGATGAGCTCGCCGGAGTCCTGCAGGCCGCGGTCGACCTGCGTGGCCTCCGAGAAGATGTCGATGAGCCTGCCGCGGTTGTCGATGAGGCTGGAGGTCGAGATCTGGTCCTTGGCCGCGCGCAGGAAGTCCTGCTGGCGCGCGCCGCGCACGAGGTCGGAGTCGGCGTGGCGGACGCGCACGTAGTCCAGGGCCTTCTGCCCGCACAGCCGCTGGTAGCCGGGCTGCAGGTCGATCTCCGCGTAGTGCTGGGACTGCGGCAGGCCGGCGTTGGAGTGGTAGTAGCGGCGGTCGACGTCGGTGTAGACGCAGTCGACCGCGTCGACGGCTCGGCGGAAGCCCTTGAAGTTCGCGTTGACGATGTGGTGGATCTCGATGTCCAGCAGCGCGCTGACCGTCTTGGCGGTCAGCGCCGCGCCGCCGATCGAGTACGCGGCGTTGATCTTGTCGGTGCCGTGGCCGGGGATGTCGACCTTGAGGTCGCGCGGGATCGACAGCAGCGCGGTGACGTCCTGCTTGGAGTCCAGCCGCAGCAGCATGATCGTGTCCGACCGCGCGTCGCCCTTGGCGGCCCCGTAGCGCCGGTCGGAGCCGATGAGCATGATCGTCTGCGGCTTGCCGGGCGGCGCCTCGGGCAGCGGCTCGGGCACCTCGATCGCCGGGTTGCGCTTGATCTTCGTGACGAGGTCGTCGACGGCCATCAGGCCGGCTGTGGCGACGGCGCCCGCGGTGAGCACGACGATCGCGACCGCACCCGCCAGCGCGCGCAGGAGCATCCGCAGCCCCACGCGGGGCGGGCGGTCGTCGCTCACGACGTGAGGTCCCTCACGCGAGGCCGCCCTCCACGGCGCGCAGCGCGGAGGGGCTCTCCTCCTGCTCGAGCGCGCCGGGGAGCACGCGGATGAAGTCGGCCAGCGCCTTGCGGTAGCGGGCCAGCGACGAGATCGAGACCCACTCCTCGGGGCCGTGGTGGCCGCCGCCGACCGGGCCGAACTCGACGGCCGGCACGCCGGCCTCCAGGAACGAGATGGCGTCCGACGCGCCGTCGCGGCCGATGCTCAGCGCCTCGCCCTCGATCGACTTGCCGATCGCGTGGCGCAGCGCGCGCACGTACGGGTTGCGGCGCGAGACGACCGCGGGCGCGCGCGTGAAGCACTTGAGGACCTCGACGTCGGGGATCGCGCGGATCTGCGCGAGGATCTCTCCCGGGTCCTGCGTGGGCAGGAACCGGATGTCGACGTCCATGGTGCAGCGGTCGGGCACCTTGTTGAAGGCGTCGCCGCCCTCGATGCGCGCGAGGTTGATCGACGGGCGGTCGAACAGGTCGCTGGACTCGCGGCTGAAGGGCAGCGTCTCGATGCGGCGGAACGCGTCGTGGGCCTTGAGGATCGCGTTGTCGCCCAGCCACGGCGTCGAGCCGTGCGCGGCGATGCCCGTGATCCCGACGCGCAGCGCGAGCACGCCCTTGGCCTGGACGCCGATGTGCAGGTCGGTCGGCTCGCCGGTGATGGCGAAGTCGCCGCGCAGGCCGTCGGCCACCAGGCGGTCGGTCGAGCGGTCGGTGACGTCCTCGGACTCCTCGTCGGGCACGCACACGAAGCGCACGCGGACCTGGTCCTGGGCGGCGGCGTCCTTGACCGCGCACATCGTGGCCGCCAGCGCGCCCTTCATGTCGTAGGCGCCGCGGCCGATCAGCCGGTCGCCCTCGATCCGGGGCTCGAACTGGTGCGCAAAGGCGGGTACGACGTCGAGGTGGCCGTGCAGGACGACGGTCGGCCCGTCGGCCGGCCCGACGTCGACCAGGACGACCGGCAGGCCCTCGTGCTCGTGGAGGCGGACCGGCAGGTCCCGGGACTCGAGCCAGCCGCCCACGAAGCCGGCGGCGGCGCGCAGCCCGTCGGGGGTGGACGTGTCGTAGGCGATCAGCCGCTCGGCGAGGACCCGTTCGTCCATCCGGGAGAGGGTAGCCGTCGTGCCGGTAGGGTCCGCACGCATGGGCCGGATCGTCCTGTTCGGGGCCACGGGCTACACCGGGGACCTCACCGCCCGTGCGCTGGTCGACCGCGGCGCGCGGCCGCTGCTCGCCGCGCGCACCGAGTCCCGCGTGCGCGCGCTCGCGGAGGAGCTCGGGGGGCTGGACTGGGCGGTCGCCGACGTCGGGCGGCCGGAGACCGTGCGGGCGCTGGTGGAGCGCGGGGACGTGCTCGTCTCGACGGTGGGGCCGTTCTCGCACTGGGGGCGCCCGGCGCTGCAGGCGGCAGTCGACGGCGGCGCCCACTACCTCGACTCGACCGGCGAGACGCCGTTCATCCGCGAGGTCTTCGAGGTCTGGGGCCCGCGGGCCGAGGCGGCCGGGGTCGGCCTGCTCACCGCGATGGGCTACGACTGGGTGCCGGGCAACCTGGCGGGCGCCCTGGCGCTGCGGGACGGCGGCGCGTACGCCGTGAAGGTCGCGATCGGCTACTTCGCGTCGGGGACGATGGGCTCGGACGCGATGAGCGGCGGCACGCGCGCCTCGGCGGCCGGCGTGTTCCTCGAGCCGAGCTTCGCGTGGCGCGACGGCCGGCTGGTCACCGAGCGCGGCGCCAAGCGCGTGCGGGCGTTCACGGTCGGCGGCAAGGCGCGGCAGGCGATCTCTGCCGGCTCGTCGGAGCACTTCGCGCTGCCGCGCACCTCCGCCGCGCTGCGCGAGGTCGACGTCTACCTCGGCTGGTTCGGCCCGATGTCCAACCCGTTGCGCGCGTTCTCGGCCGCGTCGTCGGTCGCGCTCAAGGTGCCGGGGGTGAAGCCCGGCGTGGGCGCGCTGCTTGCGCGGACCCTCAAGGGCTCCACGGGCGGCCCCGACGCGCAGGCACGGTCGCGGTCGGGCTCGATCGTCGTCGCCGAGGCCCAGGACGCCCACGGCGCGGTGCTCGCCGAGGTCCGCCTCGAGGGCGTCAACGGCTACGACTTCACCGCGGGCATGCTCGCGTGGGGCGCCGAGACGGCGCTCGCCGGCGGGCTGCAGGGCACGGGCGCGCTCGGCCCCGTGGACGGCTTCGGGCTCGACGCGCTGGAGGCCGGCGCGCGCGAGGCCGGCATCTCGCGCGCCGCCTGAGCGCGCATCGCACCGGGAACCAGAGCGCATCTTGCGCGAGTTGCCGCTGGCTTTGCTGAACGCCGGCGTTCCAGGCGGCATGGAGCAGGACGGAACCACCACCCCCGGGGCGTCGCGCGTCGACCTCTGCCCGGACTGCGGACGCGAGTTCGTCGTGCCGGTCGCGCTGCTGGACATCGTGGACGAGGGCCTCTACCTCGTCGCGCTCGAGTGCAAGAACTGCGGCCGCCTGGCCGTCGGCGTCCACGAGGACGCCGAGATGGAGCAGGTCGACCGCGCCATGGACCGCCAGTGCACCGAGCTGGAGGCGATGGCCGACATCCTCGACATCGCCGAGTTCATCCACGAGATCGAACTCTTCACCACGGCGCTGCGGGCGGACATCGTCCTCCCCGAGGACTTCTAGCCCGCGACCTCCGAGCGCGCCTCGATGCGGCGCACCGGCTCGCCGAGCGCCTCGGGCGCCGCGCGCATGGTGTCGGCCCTGGCGAGGCTGCGGAAGGCCAGGCCGGTGCGGGAGGTCAGGTCGCGCAGGGTGACCTGGTAGAGCTTGAACGGCTCCAGCCCGAAGGCCTCCAGGCGGGTCTCGAGGTCGTCCTGGGTGAGGACGAACGCCTTCGCGCGCAGCTCGCCGCCCTCGACGTAGGCGATCACCTTCCAGAACGAGCGCGGGACCAGGACCCCGCGGTAGGGGAAGTCGGTGTCCTTGAAGATCGGGCCGCCCATCACGCTGAGGCGGACGTCCTCGACGTCGACGTCCTCGAAGATCGCGTTCTCCAGCTCGCCCCACAGGCCGTGCAGCCGCGACTGGTTGAAGTCGTCGAGCTGCGGGGTGATGTTGGTGAACTTGAACGAGTCCGCGTTGGCGCGCTGCGCCTCCTCGCGCGGGCCCCAGACCAGGTCGGCGCGGCGCGCGATGTGCCCGCGGTCCAGCGCGTTGGCCGGCCGGCCGTAGAGCTCGTCGCCGACCTGGAACGCCGGGTCGTAGGCGTCGTCGAGCACGAAGTCCAGGCCGACGCGCGACAGCGCGGTCAGCCGCGCCCCGTCGACGTTCCACGCCACCCAGCGGCAGAACCGGCGCGACGCGCTCATCGCCAGCGAGAAGTGCGTGCAGTGGCGGACGGTCTCCCCCGCCCGGGTCGGCGCGAAGTCCTTGCGGACCGACGCGCGCGTGGCCGACGGCGGGTTGACGCGATGCCCGGGCAGGAAGTCGCGGTCGTAGCCCCGGCCGCCGTCTCCGACGATGCGCGCGCCGTCGGCGCCGGGCGCCTCCAGCGGCGCGATCTCGAGCTTCTTGAACACCGAGGAGGCGCAGCACGCCATCGCGTACTCGGCCGGCTCCTGCGTCTCGCCGGCGAAGTGCAGGCCGACGACCATGTCGGTGGCCTTGCCGTCGCGGTCGACCGCCAGCCAGGCCGAGCCGGAGTCCCCGCCCATCGAGATCTCGCCGTTGGGCGCCGGGTGGTCGTCGTCGGGCCCGATCTCGAAGCCGCCGATCCGCTGCTCGCCCGCGCGGCCGTAGTCGAGCTTGGTGATGCTGTGGATCCGGGTGACGATCCCGTAGGTGACGTCGGTCGTGCGCCCGGACTTCACGACGCGGTCGCCGAGCTCCGGGTCGCCGAGCCGGCGGACCGCCACGCCGAGGTCGAGCACCTCCTCGACCGCGCGGCGCCCCTCGACGCTCGCGATGGCGCAGTCGCCCGCGAGCCCGAGGAAGCTGCGCACCAGCCGGCCGCAGCCGTTCTGCGCAACCCGGTTGTCGTCGTAGGGGCCGGGCTGCACGATGCGGTCGCCGAGCTCGCCCGTGTCGCCCTGCAGGACGTGCCAGTTGGAGAGGATGCGGACCTCGCCGGTCGCGGCGTCGCGCACCAGGCAGCCGAGCGTGCCGGCGGTGACGCCGACGTTGCCGATGCTGACGCCCGGCGCCATCGGGTCGACGCGCCGCTTGCGCTCGGACTTCTGCTCCGGCGCCACCGCGACCGGGTGGTGCTCGAAGGACCGCTGCACGACGTCGGTGTCGAACTCGATCCCGTTCGCGGTGATCTTCTCGGGGATCGGCCGGCTGCCCAGGGCCTCGGGCGCGGCCTTGCTGTCGACGGTGAACTGCAGCGCGAGCGTGTCGGTGCGCTTGCCGTCCGTGATCTTGTAGCCGATCCCGACGCTCGTGATGTTCGGGTCCTCCAGCCACTCCTCGGCCACCTGGCGGACCGCGGCCTGGACGGCCTCCTTGTCCTCGAGGTCCCGCTTGCGCATCCCGCCACCTGCTCCCGCGTCGCACCTTCAGTGGTGAGCCGAACCTACTCCCGCCGGTCGCGGCGGCGCAACCGCGGTACGGTGCCGCGGGTGCCCGGTGGGGGGCTGGAGGGCCCCAGATCCACCGATCACCGGCCGTCAAGCGACGGCGGAGGCGCCCGCGGCGAGCGCGGTGGCCGCAAGGACCGCGAGGACGAGGCGCTCGTGGCGCTCGGCGGGCAGGCGCGGCGCGAGCCACCGGCCGAGCGCCAGGCCGGCCAGCGCGGCGACGGTGAGCGCGCCGAAGGTGTGCGGGAGGACGAGGCCGTCGCCGGCGGCGAGCACGAGC
>JACRMD010000075.1 GCA_016215085.1 Solirubrobacterales bacterium
GCAGCGCATCGCCGACCTCATCATCTAGCCCGGAAGACCCCTCTTCACCGCATGTATCGCTGGTACGTCGTCAACACCTACTCCGGACACGAGAACAAGGTCAAGCAGAACCTGGAGCACCGCGCGACCTCGCTGGGTCAGCGCCGGGCGATCCGCCAGGTCGTCGTGCCGACCGAGACCGTGTCGGAGATGAAGGACGGGCAGAAGGTCTCGCAGGAGAAGCGGACCATGCCCGGATACGTCCTGGTCAACATGGACCTCAACGAGGACTCCTGGCAGCTCGTCAAGGGCACGCCGGGCGTCACCGGCTTCGTCGGCGCGTCCAACGAGCCCGTGCCGCTCACGCAGCCCGAGGTCGATCGCCTGCTGCACCGCGAGGTCGCGCAGAAGATCGCCACGAAGGCCCAGTTCTCCATCGGCGAGTCCGTCAAGGTCATCTCGGGCCCCCTCTCCGACTTCTCCGGGGAGATCTCCGAGATCAACCAGGACGCCCAGAAGCTCAAGGTCCTGGTCTCCATCTTCGGGCGCGAGACGCCCGTCGAGGTGGGTTACGACCAGGTCAAGAAGATCTAGCCACCGCTACGCTCAGGCAGTCACATGGCCAAGAAGGTCCTCACCCAGATCAAGCTGCAGGCCGTTGCCGGCCAGGCCAGCCCCGCCCCGCCGGTCGGCCCCGCCCTGGGCCAGCACGGCATCAACATCATGGAGTTCTGCAAGGCGTTCAACGCCCAGACGCAGCAGGACACCGGCACGGTCATCCCCGTGGTCATCACGGTGTACGAGGACCGCTCGTTCACCTTCGTGACGAAGACCCCGCCGGCCGCCGTGCTCATCAAGCAGGCGATCGGCATCGAGAAGGGCTCGGGCGAGCCGCACCGCGACAAGGTCGGCCAGATCACCGAGGCGCAGGTGCGCGAGATCGCGGAGAAGAAGCTCCAGGACCTCAACGCGCACGACATCGATCAGGCGGCGAAGATCATCGCCGGAACCGCCCGCAGCATGGGCGTGGAGGTCGTCTGATGGCCAAGCACGGCAAGACCTACGTGGACGCCAAGACCAAGGTCGACCGCGAGCACGAGTACCAGCCGGCCGAGGCGATCGCCCTGGTCAAGGAGCTCAAGCGCGCGAAGTTCGACGAGTCCGTCGAGGTGCACATCCGCACCGGCCTGAACGTCCGCCACGCGGACGAGCAGCTGCGCGGCACCATCGGCCTGCCCAACGGCCTCGGCAAGGAGGTCACGATCGCCGTCTTCGCCAAGGGCGACAAGGCGCGCGAGGCCGAGGAGGCCGGGGCGGACGTCGTCGGCGCCGACGACCTCGCCAAGCGCATCGAGGAGGGCTTCACCGACTTCGACGTCGCCATCGCGACGCCGGACATGATGCCCGTGGTCGGCCGCCTGGGCCGCATCCTCGGCCCGCAGGGCAAGATGCCCAACCCGAAGGTCGGCACGGTCACGATGGACGTCGCCAAGGCCGTCGAGGAGTCCAAGTCGGGCAAGGTCGAGTACCGCACCGACCGCACCGCCATCGTGCACCTCACGATCGGCAAGACGTCGTTCGACAGCCAGCAGCTGCTGGAGAACTACGCCGCGGTGATCGAGGAGATCATCCGCGCCAAGCCTGCAGCGGCCAAGGGCCGCTACATCCGGTCGATCACCGTGGCCAGCACCCAGGGCCCGGGCATCAAGGTCGACCCGTCCCGCACCCGCGACATCTTGGGGGAGCCTGCTTCGGCCGAGCCGGCCGCCGCATAGCCCCCGAGCCGTCCTGAGACCGCCGGCAGGGCGGGCCCCGAGCCCGCCCGGAAGCCCGGCAGAGGAGGCCAGTGAACAGAGAAGCGAAAGCCGCGGCGGTCGCCGAGATCGCCGAGCAGATCCGCGAGTCGGAGGCCGTCTTCGCCGTCGACTACCGCGGCATCAGCGTGCCCCAGGCCGCTGAGCTGCGCGCGAAGCTGCGCGAGAGCGACGCGACGTTCCGCGTCGTCAAGAACACGCTGACCGAGCGGGCGGCCTCCGAGGCCGACGCCGAGGCGCTGAAGGCCCTGCTCGAGGGCCCGACGGCCCTGACCTTCGTGCGCGGCGACGTCGCCGCGGCCGCGAAGGCCATCGCCGACTACCAGCGCGCCACCGGCGGCGAGCTCCTGCCCTTCAAGGGCGGGCTGATGAACGGCGACGCGCTCGACGCGTCCCAGATCACCGCCATCTCCAAGCTGCCGTCGCGCGACGTGCTGCACGCGCAGCTCGTCGGCATCGTGGCCTCGCCGCTCACCGGCCTGGCCCGCACGCTGAACCAGCTGATCGCCGGCGTGGCGATCGCGCTGGGCGGCGTGCGCGACAAGATGGAGTCAGGCGAGATCTCGTCCGGTGAGGCCCCGGCTGCCGCCGCGCCCGCCGCCGAGGCCGCGCCCGCGGCCGAGGACACCACCACCACTGATCAGGACGCGGAGGCTCCGGAGCCTGCGGCGTCTTCGGAGGAGCCCGCCGAGGGCTCCGACGACAGCACCACTGACACCCCCCAGGACACGGAGTAACCATGGCTACCAGCACGCAGGAGTGGATCGACGAGCTCAAGAGCATTTCGGTGCTCGAGCTCTCCGAGCGCATCAAGGCCCTCGAGGAGGAGTTCGGCGTCTCGGCCGCCGCGGCGGTCGCCGCGGCCCCCGCCGGTGGCGGCGGCGCTGACGCCGGCGCGGCCGAGGAGGAGTCCTCGACGGTCGACGTCATCCTGACCGGCGCCGGCGACAAGAAGATCCAGGTCATCAAGGTCGTCCGCGCGGCCACCGGCCTGGGCCTCAAGGAGGCCAAGGCGCTCGTCGACGAGGCCCCCAAGCCCGTCAAGGAGGGCATCGAGCGCGACGAGGCCGACAAGCTCAAGCAGGAGCTCGAGGAGGCCGGCGCCTCCGTCGAGGTCAAGTAGCGCCGGACCCGCGAGGGTCCACCTTTCGTCCAGGTTCGGGCCCGGGACCGCATGGTTCCGGGCCCGATGCCGTTAGGGCTCCTGGACACATCCTCCGGTTGCCTCACCCGGGTCAGAGCGGGCGAGGAGACCGAACTTCAGACGAAGGGCGCCGCTGCCACGGCGCCCTTCGTCGTGTGAGGCTTCGCTACTTCTTGCCGCCGTTGACGGCGGCCTTCAGGCCGGCGCCGGCCGTGAACTTGGGCGCCTTGGAGGCCTTGATCTTCAGCGGCTCGCCGGTGCGCGGGTTGCGCGCCGTGCGGGCGCCGCGCTTGGCCACCGAGAACTTGCCGAAGCCGGTCAGCGCGACTTCGTCGCCCTTCTTGAGGGCCTTCTCGATCGCCGTGATCGTGCCGTCGACCGCCTTGCGGGCGTCGGCGGCGCTGAGGCCGCTCTCCTTGGCGACGGCATCGACGAGCTCGGACTTGTTCAACACGCTCTCCTTCGTACTTGTGAACAACTGGACCCGCGCAGCCTAGGCCACCCGCCGTGCTGCTAGCCTGCTCGCTGTACGGCCGGATGTTCAGTCCGGCACCAAGCAGTGCCAAGCGCCCGCAGTCGTCGCACGAAGCAAGACTCCGCGGTTTGCAGTGGTACACAGCCGTGGAGGCAGAGAGATATGGCTACCGGAACCGTCAAGTGGTTCAGCGACGAGAAGGGCTTCGGCTTCATCACCCCCGATGAGGGCGGCAAGGACCTCTTCGTGCACTTCAGCGCGATCCAGGGCAGCGGCTTCCGCACGCTCCCCGAGGGCGCGCGGGTCACGTTCGAGTCCGAGGTCGGCCCGAAGGGCCCGAACGCCACGAACGTCCAGCTGGCCTAGGTAGGCCGGCTGGATCGTGCCGCGGGCGCGGCACGATCCACACATGGGAGGCGGAATGCTCCGCTTCATCTGCGGCAGCTGCCTGCGCCTTTGGAGCGCGCACGCTGCCGGCCATCGCAGCACCTGCCCCTTCTGCGGCGGTGCGCTGCGAGAGCACTAGATCGCAAGGGCGTCCCTCGGGGCGCCCTTCGTCGTGCTACGCGGCCTGGTCGGCCATGTCGGCCGGGCCGCGCTCCGCGGCCTCGGGGCTCATCCACATGACCTCCCAGTGGTGGCCGTCGAGGTCGTGGAAGCTGCGGCCGTACATGAAGCCGTGGTCCATCGGCTCCTGGGCGACCGAGCCGCCCGCGGCCAGCGCGGCGTCGGCGAGGACGTCGACGTCCTCGCGGCTCTCGGCCGACACGCAGAGGATCGCCTCGGTGCACGCGCGGGCGTTGATCACCGGCTTGGTCGTGAAGTCCTCGAAGCGGTCGCCGTCGAGCAGCATCACGTAGGCCTGGTCGCTGAGCACCATGCACGCGCAGGACCCGCTGGTGAACCGCGGGTCGAAGTCGAACCCCAGCGCGCGGAAGAAGACCTGCGACGCGGGCAGGTCGGCGACGGGCAGGTTGACGAACAGCATGCGGGACATGGGGGCCTCCTGGGCCTGAGGGGGACGTGCTGCCGGTGCAGACCGCGCGGCGGCCGCGAACTCATCGGTCCGGGCGCCCAGCGCCGACACGCGCGCCCCGAGGGCGGCGCGCTCGCCGTCGTCGGCCCACTCGCGGTCGACGCCGGCGGTGACGCGGAAGGCGGGCTGGCGGTGGTCGTCGACGTGCTCGACCGCGATCGCCACGACGGCGAAGGCCGGGTCGGCGGCCATGGGGTCCTCGGCGACGCTCGCGTGCCCGCGCGCGGTGCACGCCACGTCGTCGCCGGCCAGGATCGTCAGCGCGACCGCGGGCCGCTCGCGCAGGCGGGTCAGCGAGTCGCGGTCGCGGCGCAGCGTGAGCAGGACCAGGTCGTCGGCGGCTCGCACCGGCGCCGACACGGGGATCGCGTGCGGTGCGGGATCGGTGGTCGCCAGGATCGCCACGGTGCGGGCGGGCCAGTGGGGGAGCGTGGTCATGGGCTCGACGATGGCGCCGGCGCGGCGATAAGTCCAAGCTCGATCGTCGATGCCGGCGATAGCGTTGCGCTATGGACCTCCGGCAGCTCACGTACTTCGTCGCGGTGGCCGAGGAGGCGCACTTCACGCGGGCGGCGCAGCGGCTGCGGATCGCGCAGCCGGCGGTCAGCCAGCAGGTCCAGCGCCTGGAGGCCGAGCTCGGCGAGCCGGTGTTCCTGCGCGAGCGCCGCGGCGCCGTCGGCGCGTTCCGCCGCGAGCACCCCGGGGTGACCGTGGCCCTGGCCGAGGACGAGACCGACGCGCTGGTCGCCGCCGTGCGCGGCGGCGACCTGCAGGCGGCGTTCATCGGCCTCGGGCCCGCCGACGCGCCGCCCGCGGGCCTCGATGCCCTGCCGGTCGCACGCGAGGAGGCGGTGCTCGCCGTCGCCGAGGACCACCCGCTGGCCGGCCGGCGCTCGGTGCGCCTGGCGGCGATCCGCGACGAGCCGGTGGTCACGCTCACGCGCGCGAGCCGCCTGCGCGCGGTGCTGGAGGCGACCTGCGCCGCGGCCGGCTTCGCGCCCCGCGTCGTCGCCGAGACCACGAGCCTCGACGTGGTCGTCGACCTCGTCGCCGAGGCCGCCGGCGTCGCGCTGCTGCCGGCGTCGGCGCTCGCCGCCGCGCCCGGCGTGGCCGGCCTCCGCGTGACCCACCCGGTCATCGACCGCCGCATCGTCCTGGTGTGGCGCGCCGACCACCTCCCGCCCGCGGCGCGGACGTTCGTCGCGCTGGCGCGCGAGCGGCTCGCGTCGGCGTAGCGCTTTGGCGGCCCTTCGGCTAGAGGTCCGGGAAGTCCAGCGACTCCAGCAGGCCGTCGCCGTCGAGGTCGCTCTGGACGACCTCGGGCAGGCCGTCGCCGTCGAAGTCCGAGGCGATCTCCTCGAAGTCGCCGTCGCCGTCCTCGTCGCGCCCGGAGAACGCGCCGCCGTCGGGCATGGGGTAGGTCTCGTCATCCGCCATGGCGCCTCAGTTCGGGCTGAGCTCCTCGCCGGTCTCCTTGTCGTAGAGGTGACCGGCGGCATCGCCCCCCACCGCGTGGCCGGACGACGTCTCGCCCTCGACGTCGTAGCGGTACGACGCGCCGAAGTGCGGCTCGCCGGGCGCGATGTCGTCGCCGTCCAGCGGGTCGGGGATCGGCGACGCCTGGACGGCGGCCGCGAGCTCCGGGTCCGCGTCTGGCGCGAGCTCGCCGGGCAGGTCGCCGATCACCTCGGCGTCGGCGAGGTCGGTGTCAGGAACGTCGACGTCCAGGTCGAGGTCGGCGAGGTCGCCGGCGTCCACGTCATCGGCCATCGGGGTCTCCTCTCGTGTCGGTGCTGAGCCTGCGCAGCGACGCGTAGCCGCGCCGCGCCCAGGTGGAGGTCTTGCGCGTCTGCTCGGCCGCGACCGCCCCGCCGACGCCGACGGTGCGGCGGGCGGCGCCGAAGTAGAGGCGCCGGTCGACGAGCGCGATCTGGTCGAGCTCGGCGCGCCGGGCCGCGACCCGCCGGCCGAAGGACAGCTCGAGGTCGGGGTCGAGCATCGCGGCCCGCACGACGCGGGCGGTCGTCATGCCGCGGTCGAGCGCCGCGGCGACGGCCCGCTCGGCCTGCGCCCGCTGGCCGAGGGCCAGGTGCGCCGCGGCCGACACGGCGAGCGCGGCGCCCTCGCGCTTGCGCGCGAGCACCGGGGCGGGGAGGGCGGTGGGGTCCGCGCGCACCCGCTCGTCGAACCACGCGGTCGCGCGGGCGTCGGCCACGGCCACGAGGGCGAGGCTGCGGCCGAGTCCGCCGGTGGCGGCCAGCATCGCCGCCGCGCTCCGCGCCGCCGCGCCGCCGTCCTCGGCCGCAGCGAGCTCGCGGCGCGCGGCGTGCCGGGCGAGGTCGCTGTAGTGCAGGGCCAGGCGCGGCTTGCCGGCGGCCAGGTACGCCCGGCTCAGCGCGTGCAGGTCGCTCCAGGCCGGCGCGGTGCGCACGCGCACGGCCGCGTGCCCGTGGGCGCTGCGGATGAGCCGCGGCGCGGCGGGGTTGCCGGCGCCGACCTGGGCCAGCAGCCGCAGGCCCTCCGCCGCCAGGCGCCCGGTCGGGTCCACCGACGTCCGGGCCCACTTCACGATGAAGCGGTGCCGCTCGGCGGCGCGGAGGCCGTCGACGAGCTGCATCGTCGTCAGGGGATCGCCGGGCTGCGCGCGATGCGCCGCGAGCAGCAGGTCGGTGCAGCTGGTCTTGACCGCGGTGTCGGCGAACAGCGACAGGCCCGGCAGGCTCTGGAGGAAGGCCGCCCCCTGCCGGGACCACTCGCCGACCTTCAGGCCGGCCTGGTTGCGCGCAAGGCGCTCGACCATCCGGTCGCGGGCGCCGGTCGCCCCGGTCGCCGCGGCGTCGAGCCGGCCCCCGCCGGCCGCGCGCAGCCGCCGTCCCTGGACCTCCACCTCGAGCGAGAGCGCGTGGAGCCACTCCTGCATGAGCCCTCCGACGGGAAGCGGACCGGGGGCGGTGGCGACCCTCCCATGTCCGCCAACGGACTGTCAAGCACTACTTCTCGGCGTCCACGCCGCCCGGCCCGGCGGGGCGGACCTGCGGGAACTTCGTCAGCCGGCCCTGGAAGGGGATCGGGCCCTGCTCGGCGCAGCCGGGGGTGTCGGTGGGCGGCTTGTCGCCGCCGCTGTTGGCGCAGTCGAAGCTCGGCAGCGTGAACCGGTCGGGGTCCTTCAGCGTCCGGCCGGCGAGCGCGCCCGGCGCGAAGTACGCGTTGCCGCGGTTGTCGGGCGTGCGCTCGCGCGCCGGCAGCGACTGCGAGCCGAGCACGATGAGCTGCGGCAGCACGTGGCCGTTGCTGCCGGGGCCCGCGGTCGCCCGCTTGCCGGCCAGCGCGCTGGGCCCGATGCTCAGGAAGTCCGAGACGACCGACTGGTTGAGCTCGAGGTACTGCAGGATCGGGTTGAGCTGCTGCAGCAGCGGCCCGGTCGCCGCGAGCGTGGGCTCCAGGCCGCGCAGCACGCGCGACATCGCCGGAAGGCCGGTGCGGCCCGCGGCGACCAGCGGGTCGAGGTCGCGGAAGAGCTGCCGCAGGTCGGGGGAGAGGCCGCGCAGCGACGCGAGCGCCGGCTGCGTGTCGCGCAGCACGGGCCCGAGGTCGCGCACCAGCGGGTCGGTCGTCTTCGCGAAGCGGGTGGTGCGGCGCAGCGTCGCGCGGGACTCGCGCAGGAACGTCGGGAAGATCTTGATGGTCTGCGCGAGCGCGTCGCGGCGCGCGGCGACCGAGCCCATGACCGTGCGGTTCTCGGTGATGAGGTCGCGCAGCGCCTGCTCGTTGCGGGTCAGCGCCTCGAACGTCCCGCCGGTGCCGCGGATCAGCGAGGCCAGCGCCTCCCGCCGCCGGCGCAGCGTGCCGGTGACGTCCGCGGCCTCCTCGGTGAACGCGGGCAGCGCGCCGAGCACCGAGCTCACCGTCTCGCCCTCGCCGCCGAAGGCCTTGGCGCTGGACTGCTGCCAGTCGCGGAACGCCCTGCGGGTGTCGGGGTCGAACGCGCGCAGCAGCTCGTCGAACTCGACCGTCTCGGCCACCCGCGACTGCTTCAGCCGGCCGCCGTCGGGCACCTTCGGCCCCGACCGCGTGCCCGGCGTCAGCTCCACGTAGGTCTCGCCCAGCAGCGTCTTCTGGCGCAGGATCGCGCGCGCGTCGGCGGGCAGCGGCGCGTAGTCGGACTTGAGCTCGATCGTGGCCAGCGTGCGGTTGCCCCCCGGCGCGAGCTCCTTGTCGACGACCTTGCCGACGCTGATGCCCGAGATCCGCACGTCGGCCTGCTCGGCCAGCGTCGTCGCGTCGCTGAACGCGGCCTGGAAGCGATACCCCTTGGGCTTGAACGGCGTCGGCCCGCCGAAGGCCAGCCACAGGAACAGCAGCAGCGCGAAGCACGACAGCGAGAAGCCGACGATGACCAGGATGCGGCTCAGCGACAGGTTGCCCTTGGGCATCTAGCGGTCTCCCTTGCGGGCCGGCGCCAGCGGGTCGCGGCGGCGCGCCTTGGCCACGTCCAGCGAGGCCGTCTGCGGGTTGCCGCACAGCGTGGCCAGGATCGGCGACAGGCCGGCGGCGAACTCCAGCGCGGGCTGGTCCTGGACCAGGCCCTTGAGCGTCGTGCACGTGCCCGTGAGGAAGATCGGGCGCATCGGGCCGTTGGCGTCGTCGACGTTGATGAGGTTGACGCCCTGGTGGCCGACCCACGCCAGCCAGAACAGGTAGCCCTCCTCGCGGCCCTTGACGTCCGCGCCCTGCCGGCCGCCCGGGTTGAAGGCCAGCATGTTGAAGAACCGGTTGAGGACCGCGCCGGCGCGCCGCGCCTCGGGCAGCGCCTGGGCGAGGTCGCCGGCGGCGGGGGCGAGGTCGCGCACCAGCGGGCGGGCCTCGCGCACGAACGGCCGGATGTCCTTGCGCACGATCGGCGTCGCCTGGCGGCCCAGCGGCTGCACGCGGTCGTTGGCCTTGTCCAGCGCCCGGAACGCCGGCAGCAGCGCGCGCGAGGTCGGGCCCAGCTCGTCGGCGAACGGCCCGACGTCGTTCAGGGTCTGCGTCGCCTGCCTGAGCGTCCCCGGCAGGCCGGCGACGGCCTGGCGCAGGCGGTCGTCCTCGGAGGCGATCGCGCGGAAGGTCGCCTCCGACGAGGAGACGAGCTCGGAGAGGTCCTCGGGGCGCTCGGCGAGCTTGCCGTTGAGGCGCGCGAGCGAGGTCACCAGCCGGCGCAGCTCGCGGCGCTCGGCGGCGACCGAGATGTTCACCCGCGCGAGGTCGCGCATGGTCGGCTTGTAGCGGCGGAAGACCTCGGCGAGCTCGGTGCCGTTGCCCTTCAGGCCCTCGCCCGCGCCGCGCGCCAGCAGCGCGAGGTAGTCGCGCGTGCGCTGCGGCAGCTCGGCCAGGATCTCGTCGACGTCGACCGACGTGAGCGTCCGCGCCAGCGGGATCCGGAAGCCCGCGCGCGCGACCGGCGCCTTGCGCGAGCCCGGGAAGACCTGCAGGTACATGTCCTTCAGCGGCGTGCGCGGCCGCAGCATGGCGCGGGCGTCGGTGCGGATGAGCCCGGCGTCGGCGTACCGGCGCTCGATCTCGAGCTCGAGCACCGCGCGGCCGTCGCGCAGCTTGACGTTCGCGATCTTCCCGACGTCCACGCCGGCGACCTGGACGGCCTGGCCCTGCCCGGGCGTGACGGCCTGGGCGCTCTGGACGATCGCCTCCATCTTCACCGGCCCGTCCTGCAGCAGCGGGAAGCGCACGCCCTGCTGCGCCAGGACGTAGGCCGCGACGGCGAGCGCGACGGCGGCGAGGCCGAGGACGGTCAGGACGTGGCGGTAGTGCTTGACGACGACCTGCCTCACGGCGTGCCCCCGTCGCGCTGCTTGGCCCGCAGCTCGTTGAGCTGGTCCTCGAGGCCGAGCTTCCTGGAGATCGCCTTGACGTCGGCCAGGGTCGCCGGGCGGTCGGCGACGCGCAGGTCCGAGCCCTGGTGCTTGAGCGAGCGGTTCATCAGGTCGGTGGCCACCGCCTGCGCCTTGGCGATGCGGTCCTTGACCGCGGGCGCCGACAGGTCGGCCTTGCGCGGCTGCGGCGGCGCGGCGGCCTTGGACTCGAGGTCCGGCGGCTCCTGCGTCTCGCACGGCGTCCCGGGCTCCAGCGGCGGGCGCTTGCGGACCGGCGGCGGGTTGACGCCGTTGAACGTCGTCGCCGAGGTGCCGAACAGGCCGTTGCCGAGCTCGAAGGTCTCCGGGCCGCCGCTGCCGAGCACCTTGAACCACTGGCCGTTGGCGTCGAACGAGCGGCTCTCGCCGGCCAGGCCGACGACCGACTTGGGGAACTCCTGGCGGACCGGGCCGGTCGCGGGGAACGCCGCGTCGCCGACCTTGCTGTCGCCGAAGGGGATCAGCACCTGCGTCGCGCACGACGACATCGCGCGCAGCTCCTCCAGCAGCGGGACGCTCGCCGTGGAGGCCTGCGTCAGGCCCGGCGTGGCGGTGCGCAGGTCGGCGGCCAGGCCGCGCAGCTCGGCGGGCCGCGCCAGGCCGCGCAGCTCGCGCACGAGCGGCAGCATCGCGCGCGCCGCGGGGCCGGTGGAGCGCACGCCCGGGCGGGCGCCGCGGGCCAGCCGCCGGACGTCGGGGAACGCGGCGTTCAGCGCGGCCAGCGCCGGCATCGCCGCGCGCTCGGTGCGCGGCAGCTCGGCGACGGCGGCGCGCAGCGAGGACTCCTGGTCGGCCAGGGCGGCTGTGGTGCGGTCGAAGGTCGTGATGAGGTCGCGCA
>JACRMD010000004.1 GCA_016215085.1 Solirubrobacterales bacterium
CCGACCCCGCCGGATGACCCTGGGCGCGAACCCTCCCGGCTCCACCGCGAGCCGGGTCCGCACAGGCCGGCGGGCTGCACTGCCACACCACACAAGGGAGCACCTCCATGGCCGACATCGGCATCCGGGAGCTGCTGGAGTCCGGAGTCCACTTCGGTCACCAGACGCGCCGCTGGAACCCGAAGATGCGCCGCTTCATCTGGGGCGAGCGCGGCGGGATCTACATCATCGACCTGCTGCAGACCGAGCGCCTGCTGCACGCCGCCCAGGACTTCGCCAACGAGCTCGCCCAGCGCGGCGGCACCGTCCTGTTCGTCGGGACCAAGAAGCAGGCGCGCGACGCCGTCAAGGACACCGCGGAGGCGTGCGGCATGCCGTACGTCAACCACCGCTGGCTCGGCGGCCTGCTGACGAACTACCAGACGATGCAGCACCGCATCAAGCGGCTGCACGACCTCGAGCGCTACGAGTCCGAGGGCCAGCTGGGCCTGCTGCCGACGCGAGAGCGCATCTCGGCCGAGGCCGACCTGGCCAAGCTCCGGGCGAACCTCGGCGGCGTCAAGAACATGCAGCGCACGCCCGACGCGATGTTCGTGATCGACCTCAAGACCGAGGTCATCGCGATCCGCGAGGCCCAGCGCCTGCGCATCCCGATCATCGGCCTGGTCGACACCAACTGCGACCCGGACGGCATCGACTTCGTCATCCCGGGCAACGACGACGCCATCAAGGCCTGCTCGCTCATCGCCCGCGGCCTGGGCGACGCGATCTCGCAGGGCGCCCAGCAGCACCGGGCGGCCGAGGAGGCCCGCATCCAGCGCGAGGCCGAGGAGCAGGCGCGCCGCGCCGCCGAGGAGCAGGCCCGCCGCGACGCCGCGCGCGCCGCGCGCGAGCAGGCCGAGCCGGCCGCCGCGGCCGCCGCCCCGGCCGAGGCGACGCCGGCGCAGCCCGACCCGCACGTGGCGCCGAAGGCCAACCAGGCCGAGCGTCCCGGCGAGGAGGCGGGCGCGCAGACCGCGCAGCCCACCGCCGACGACCAGACGCCGGACCCGGCCTCGAAGATCGAGACCCCGGTCACCGACGCGGTCCTCGGCGAGGAGCAGACGCGCCCCGAGGAGCAGGCCGCCGCCACGCCGCCCGAGGCCGTGCAGGCCGAGGAAGCCCCCCAGACGACGAACGCCGACTAGGAAGCCCCCACCTTCACATGAGCACCACGATCAGCGCCGCCGACGTCAAGGCCCTGCGCGAGCAGACCGGCGCCGGCATGATGGACTGCAAGAACGCCCTGTCGGAGGCCGGCGGGGACATGGACAAGGCCATCGAGATCCTCCGGGTCAAGATGGGCAACAAGCTCGGCAAGCTCGCCGGCCGCGAGACGTCCGAGGGCACCGTCCAGTCCTACATCCACGCCACCGGCAAGGTCGGCGTGCTGGTCCAGGTCGAGTGCAACACCGACTTCGTGGCCAAGAACGAGGACTTCATCGCGTTCGCGAAGGACCTCGCGCTGCACATCGCGGCCTCGCCCCAGACGAAGTACGTCACCGAGGACGAGATCCCGCAGGAGGACAAGGACCGCGAGGCCCGCGTCTTCGAGCAGCAGGTCCAGGACAAGCCGGAGCACATCCGGCCCAAGATCGTCGAGGGCAAGCTGAAGTCCTGGTACGAGGAGGTCGTCCTCCTCAACCAGCCGCACGTCAACGGCGACAAGTACGACGGCAAGACCATCGACCAGATCCGTGGCGACCTCTCGTCCAAGACGGGCGAGAACGTCGTGGTCAAGCGCTTCGTGCGCTTCGCCGTCGGCGAGTAGGATCGCCGCCGCGTTGGGTGAGCCGGTCTTCAAGCGGATCCTGCTGAAGCTGTCGGGGGAGTCCCTCATGGGCTCCCGCGACTACGGCACCGACCCCGAGCGCATCCGCGCCGTCGCGCACGCGATCAAGGACGTCCACGACATGGGCGTCGAGATCGCGATCGTCGTCGGCGCGGGCAACATCTACCGCGGGATGAAGGGCGCGGCGGCCGGCATGGACCGCGCCACCGCGGACTACATGGGCATGCTCGCCACGGTGCTCAACGCCCTGCCGCTGCAGGACGCCCTGGAGAAGTGCGGCGTCCACACGCGCGTGCAGAGCGCGATCACCGTGGCCGAGGTCGCCGAGCCGTACATCCGGCGCCGCGCGATGCGCCACCTCGAGAAGGGCCGCGTGGTGATCTTCGCCGCCGGCACCGGCAACCCGTTCTTCACCACCGACACGGCCGCCGCGCTGCGCGCCGTCGAGGTGCACGCCGAGGCGATCCTGATGGCGAAGAACGGCGTCGAGGGCGTCTACACCGGCGACCCGCGCGAGGACCCCGAGGCGATGATG
The DNA here is from genome assembly GCA_016215085.1 of Solirubrobacterales bacterium. Classification (GTDB taxonomy): domain Bacteria; phylum Actinomycetota; class Thermoleophilia; order Solirubrobacterales; family Solirubrobacteraceae; genus Baekduia. The sequence goes on from JACRMD010000004.1 coordinate 2,367, forward strand.
ATCCCGGAGCTCACGCACATGGAGGCCCTGCAGCGCGGCCTGCGCGTCATGGACGCCACCGCGCTCACCCTGTGCATGGAGAACGGGCTCCCGATCCACGTCTTCAACATGGACGACGAGCACAACATCCAGCGGATAGTGTCCGGCGAGCGGGTGGGCACGCTGGTGAAGGCGGAGACATGAGTGAGCTGATCGACGAGCTCCTGGCTGATGCCAAGGAGCGCATGCACAAGTCCGTCCAGTCGACCCACAACGAGTTCGGCTCCGTCCGCACCGGCCGCGCCAGTCCGGCGCTGCTGGACCGCATCGTCGTCGACTACTACGGGGCCCCGACGCCGCTCAAGCAGCTGGCGACCATCGGCGCGCCCGAGGCGCGGCTGCTGACGATCCAGCCCTTCGACCAGTCGTCGATCAAGGCCATCGAGAAGGCGATCATGGAGTCCGACGTCGGGCTCACGCCGTCCAACGACGGGCGCATGATCCGGCTCTCGATCCCGGAGCTCAACGAGGAGCGCCGCAAGGAGCTCGTCAAGGTCGTGCGCCACATCGCCGAGGACGGGCGCGTCGCGATCCGCAACGTGCGGCGCGACATCATGCACGACCTCAAGGCGCTGAAGGACGACGGCGACGTCGGCGCCGACGACGAGCGCCGCGGGGAGCAGGAGCTGCAGAAGCTCACCGACTCCAACATCGCCGAGCTCGACGGCATCCTGAAGGCCAAGGAAGAAGAGATCCTCGAGGTGTGAGCGGCGCAGCGCGCCACGTCGCCATCATCACCGATGGCAACGGCCGCTGGGCGCAGGCGCGCGGGCTCCCGGTCGCGGAGGGCCACCGGGCCGGCGCGGACGTGGTCAAGGACCGGCTGCGCGACGCGGTCGAGCTCGGCATCCGCGAGCTGACGGTCTACTCCTTCTCCACCGAGAACTGGAACCGGCCGGCCGAGGAGGTCACCGCGCTGATGCGCATGTTCTCCGAGCGGCTGCTGGGGGAGACGCCCGAGCTCAAGGAGGAGGGCGTCCGCATGCGCTTCATCGGCCGGCGCGACCGGGTCGCCCCGGCGCTGCTGGAGCAGATGGACTGGGCGCAGGCCGAGACCGCCCACAACGACCGCATCACGTTCTTCGTGGCGTTCAACTACGGCGGCCGCGCGGAGATCCTCGACGCCGCCGAGCGCTACCAGGGCGGCGGGGAGGAGGCCTTCCGGCGGCTGCTCTACGCGCCCGAGATGCACGACCCCGACCTGGTGATCCGCACCAGCGGCGAGCAGCGGATGAGCAACTACCTGCTGTGGCAGACCGCGTACTCCGAGCTCGTGTTCCGCGACGAGCTGTGGCCGGACTTCACGCGCGAGGCCTTCGAGGCGTCGCTGGAGGAGTACGACCGCCGCGTGCGCCGGTTCGGAGGCCGCTGAGGTGCCCCCGGCACGGCGCCGCCCCTCGACCGCCAGCGAGCGCCGCCGCACCCGTGCGGCCCAGCGCAACACCCGCTCGGACCTGCTGCAGCGGATCCTCGTCGCGGTCCCGGCGATCGCGTTCGCGATCTTCCTGGTCGCCTCCGGCGGCATCATCTTCACCGTCGGACTCATCGCGCTGGGGCTGATCTGCCTCCACGAGCTCTTCCACATGTTCGACCGCGCCCACCCGGCGCGTCTCGCAGGCTTCGCGGGGTTGATCGGCCTGCTGCTGGCCGCCTACTACGGCGAGCGCGAGCAGGTGCTGCTGGCGTTCGTCTGCACGCTGCCGCTCGTGTTCCTCGTCACCATCGTGCAGCCGGTGGGCGGTGGCGCCGCGGCCATCTCGGTGACGATGCTCGGCCTGGCGTGGATCGGGCTCGGGTTCGCCCACGCCGTGCTGCTGCGCGGGCTGCCCCACGGCGACGCGAGCGTCCTCGTCGGGACCTTCCTGGGCGACACCGGCGCCTACCTCGGCGGCCGCGCGCTGGGCCAGACGAAGCTCGAGCCCACGATCTCGCCCAACAAGACGGTCGAGGGGCTGGCGATCGGCATCCTGGTCGCGATCGCCTCGGTCTGGTTCGCCGGGCTCTACCAGGACTGGCTGTCGGGCACCGACGCGCTGCTGCTCGGCCTCGGCGTCGCGCTGGCCGCCCCGCTGGGCGACCTCTTCGAGTCCTACCTCAAGCGCGACGCCGGCACGAAGGACACCGGGACGCTCTTCGGCGCCCACGGCGGCGCGCTGGACCGGCTCGACGCCGTGCTGTTCACCGCGGTCGTCGGCTACTACGTGTGGCTGGCCCTGCTGTAGCGGAGCGGGTGCGGGCGGGGCTCGTCGCGTTCGCGGCGGGCGACGCGCTCGGGTCGCCCTACGAGGGCCGGCGCCCGCGCGAGCTGCCGCGCGAGAAGGACCTGCACGCCGGGGAGACGACCGACGACACGTCGCAGCTCCTGCACGCGGCCGCGGTGCTGGCGGAGGCGCCCGCCGCGCCGCCGCAGGAGCTCGCCCGGGCGTTCCTGGCGCGGCTGGCCGGCGACCTGCACGAGCGGTCGGGCCCGTCGACGCGGGCGGCGGTCGAGCGGTTCCGCGCAACGGGTGCCGTGGTCGCCGAGGCCGGCACCACGAACGGGACGCTCATGCGCGCGCCCGCGGTCGGCTGGGCGATCGCCGACCCCATGCGCCGGCGCGAGGTCGCCTTCGCGCTGGGCCGCGCGACGCACGGCTGGGCGGCGGCCGCGGCGGGCGTGCTGGTCGCCGACCTCGCGGCGTGGGCGGTCGAGGGCCGCGTCCTGCGCCATGCGGTCGCCGACACCGCGGAGGCGTGGTACCTGCGGCCGGGCGGCATCGGCCTCGGCGCGCGCGACACGTTCGAGGCGCTGTGCAACGTCGTGCACCGCTACGACAACCCGAGCAAGGGCATCCGCGCGGCGGTCAAGCTGGGCGGCGACACCGACACCCTCGCGGCGCTCGTCGGCGGGGTGCTCGGCTGCCGCGACCCCTGGGCGGTCGACCGGATGCGGTGGCTGGACGAGGTCGCGCTGCCCGAGGGGCTCGACGCGCTGGGCGAGCGGCTGGCGGCGGTGCGCGGC
>JACRMD010000005.1 GCA_016215085.1 Solirubrobacterales bacterium
GATGATGAGCCAACGCGCGCCACGCAGTTCAGGCACCACCGCGCTGAGCGTCACACGGCCGATGACAGTGCCGAGTCTCATACGGGCACGTTGGGTTCCTTCTCGTCCACCACGCCAATGACGATCCAGCGGACGGGGCTTTTCTCGTCGCCAGCAGCCTTGCGGGCGGCGGCGCCGTCGGACGACGCGCCGTTGCCGGAGTCGCCGGCCGCCTGCGAGGCCGCCTGCTGCTGGGCCTTCTCGTACATGGCCTCGGAGACCTTGTGGAAGGCGACCTGCAGCGCCTCGGCCTTCGCGTTGATCTCGTTCGGGTCCTCGGAGGTCAGCCCCTCGCGGACGTCCTTGATCCGCTCCTCGATCTCCGTCTTGGAGCTCGGGTCGACCTGGTCGGCGAGGTCCTTGAGCTGGCGCTCGGCCTGGTACGCGGCGTTCTCCGCGTTGTTGCGGGCCTCCGCGAGCTCGCGGGCCTTGCGGTCCTCCTCGGCGTGCGCCTCGGCGTCGCCGACCATCTGCTTGATCTCCGCGTCGGAGAGCCCGGAGCCGGCCTTGATCTCGATCTTCTGCTCCTTGCCGGTGCCGAGGTCCTTCGCCGACACGGCGAGGATGCCGTTGGCGTCGATGTCGAAGGTGACCTCGATCTGCGGCACGCCGCGCGGCGCCGGCGGGATGCCCGTCAGCTGGAACTTGCCGAGCGACTTGTTGTAGGTCGCCATCTCGCGCTCGCCCTGCAGGACGTGGATCTCGACCGAGGGCTGGTTGTCCTCGGCGGTCGAGAAGACCTCCGACTTGCGGGTCGGGATGGTCGTGTTGCGCTCGATGAGGCGCGTCATCACGCCGCCCTTGGTCTCGATGCCCAGCGTGAGCGGGGTGACGTCGAGCAGGAGCACGTCCTTGACCTCGCCGCCGAGCACGCCGGCCTGGATGGCGGCGCCGACGGCGACGACCTCGTCCGGGTTGACGCCGCGGTGCGGCTCCTTGCCGGTGAGGCTCTTGACCTTCTCCTGCACGGCCGGCATGCGGGTCATGCCGCCGACGAGCACGACGTGGTCGACCTCGTCGACGCCCTTGGCCTTCGCGTCGTCCAGCGCCTGGCGGACCGGCGCGACCACGCGGTCGAGCAGCTCCGCGGTGAGCTCGTTGAACTTCGCGCGGGTGATGCGGACGTCGAGGTGCTTGGGGCCGGACTGGTCGGCGGTGATGAACGGCAGGTTGATCTGCGACTCCTGCGCCGTCGACAGCTCGATCTTGGCCTTCTCGGCGGCCTCGTAGAGCCGCTGCAGCGCCATCGGGTCGGCCTTGAGGTCGATGCCCTGGTCGCGCTTGAACTCGGCGGCCAGCCAGTCGACGACGGCCTTGTCCCAGTTGTCGCCGCCGAGGTGGTTGTCGCCCGCGGTGGACTTGACCTCGAAGACGCCGTCGCCGATCTCGAGCACCGACACGTCGAACGTGCCGCCGCCGAGGTCGAAGACGAGGATCGTCTGGTCGGTCTCCTTGTCGAGGCCGTAGGCCAGCGACGCGGCGGTCGGCTCGTTGATGATGCGCTTGACGTCGAGGCCCGCGACCTTGCCGGCGTCCTTGGTCGCCTGGCGCTGGTCGTCGTTGAAGTACGCGGGGACGGTGATGACGGCGCCGTCGACGGTGTCGCCGAGGTAGGCCTCGGCGTCCGCCTTGAGCTTGGCCAGGATCATCGCGCTGATCTCCGGCGGGCTGTACTGCTTGCCGCCGGCCTCGACGCGGGCGTCGCCGTTGGGGCCCGCGACGACCTTGTAGGGCACGATCGACTCCTCCTCGCGCACCTCGGCCTCCTTGCGGCCCATGAAGCGCTTGATGGAGAAGACGGTGTTCTGGGGGTTGGTGACCGCCTGGCGCTTGGCGACGGTGCCGACGAGGCGCTCGCCGCCCTGCGTGAAGGCGACCACCGACGGGGTGGTGCGGCCGCCCTCGGCGTTCTCGATGACGGTGGGCTCGCCGCCCTCGAGGACGGCCATGCACGAGTTCGTCGTGCCGAGGTCGATGCCGATGGTCTTGCCCATGTGGTGCGGGTCTCCTTCTGCTGCCGTCTCGGAAGAAATCTGAGCGACAGTGTAGAAGATCCGCGCGCACGCTCAAGGTCTGCCCGCGATCCCCGACTCGTAGGCCAGCACGACCGCCTGCACGCGGTCGCGCACCCCGAGCTTCATCAGCATGCGCGCGACGTGCGTCTTGACCGTCGTCTCGCCGAGCACGAGCTCCTCGGCGATCTCCGCGTTGGAGAGGCCCCGGGCGACCAGCTTGAAGACCTCCAGCTCGCGCGCGGTGAGCTCGTCGAGCCCGGGCGGCGGCGCCGGGGCGGGCGCGGCCGCGCCGTCGTCGGCGCGCGCGAACTCGTCGAGCAGCCGCCGGGTGACCGACGGCGCCAGCAGCGCGTCGCCGCGCGCGACGACGCGCACGCCCTCGGCCAGCTGCTCGGCCGGGGTGTCCTTGAGCAGGAAGCCGCTGGCGCCGGCGCGCAGCGCCTCGTAGACGTACTCGTTGAGGTCGAAGGTCGTGAGCATGAGGACCTTCGTCGGGCCGCCCACGATCCGGCGGGTCGCCTCGATCCCGTCGAGCTCGGGCATGCGGATGTCCATGAGCACGACGTCGGGGCACTCGCGCCTCACGACCTCGAGGGCCTCGGCGCCGTCGGCCGCCTCGCCGACGACCTCGAGGTCGTCCTCGGCGTCGAGGATCAGGCGGAAGCCGGTGCGGACGAGCTGCTGGTCGTCGGCGATGACGATGCGGACGGGGTCGCTCATCGTGCCGGGACCCTCGCACCGTTGGCGGGCAGGTGCGCGCGGACGACGAACCCGCCGTCCTCCGGGCCGGCCTCGACGGTGCCGCCGTAGAGCGCCGCGCGCTCGCGCATGCCGGTCAGGCCGTGGCCGCCGGCCGGCAGCGCGGCCGAGGCCCCGCCGCGGTCGCGGACCTCGAGCTCCAGGTGGTCGCCGGCCCAGCGCAGGACGACCGTCGCACGCGTCCCCGGGCCGGCGTGCTTGATCGCGTTGGTCAGCGCCTCCTGCACGATCCGGTAGGCGGCGACCTCCTCGCCGGCCGAGACCGGCGCCGGCTCGCCCTCGACGACGAGCTCGGCCTCGAGCCCCGCCTCGCGGGCGCGCCGCACCAGCGCGGGCAGCTCCGCGAGCGTCGGCTGCGGCGCCATCGGCGCGCCGGCCTCGCCGTCGCCGACGAACCCGAGCAGGCGCCGCAGCTCGCCGAGCGCGGCGCGGCCCGTGTCCTCGACGGTGGCCAGCGCCTCCTCGGCGCGCGCGGGGTCGCGGTCCAGCGTCCGCCGCGCCGCGCCGGCCTGGACGACCATCACCGACAGCGTGTGCGCGACGACGTCGTGCAGCTCGCGCGCGATGCGCCGGCGCTCCTGCTCGACGGCCGCGGCGGCGCGCGCCTCCTGCTCGTGGGCCAGCCGCTCGGCCCGGTCGGCCAGCTCGCCGGCCACGAGCGCGCGGCTGCGCAGCGCCCGGCCGGCCAGCACCGCCGCGGCGAGCATGATGGTGGGGAAGACGAAGTCGCCGAACGCCGTCTCGCCCGAGGTGAGGTTCACGCCGACCAGCGTCACCGCCAGGATCGCCACGCCCGCGCGCACGTCGCCCGGGTCGCCGTAGCGGCCGAAGGCGTACGCGGCGGCGAAGATCGGGGCGATCGTCGAGCCGAACCGCGGCACCGGCGTGACGAGCAGCCCGGCCAGGACGAAGCACGCGCCGACCAGCGCGAGGACCAGCGTCGGGCGGCGTCGCCGCGGCAGGAGCGACAGCGACGGCAGCACGGCGACCAGCAGCACGTTGGCCCAGCGCGGGCCGTCGAGGTCCGCGGTCATGAGGACCTCGGCGGAGAGCCCGACGGCGAGGCCCGCGGCCAGCGCCCAGTCGACCACGTGGGAGGCCGGGCGCCTCACGCCGCTCCCCGCTCGACCGGCAGCCGGGCGCGCAGCACGTGGCCGCCGCCGCGGCGGCGGCCGGCCTGCAGGTCGCCGCGGAAGAGCGCGACGCGCTCGCGCAGCGCCACGCCGCCGTCGGCGCGATCGCCGGCGGCGTCGTCGGCCACCTCGAGCTCGAGCTCGTGACGGCGGTAGCGGACGGCGACGGTCGTGGCGGCGGACCCGTCGCGGCGCAGCACGTCGCCGAGCGCGTCCTCGACGATGCGGTGCGCGGTGACGTCGAGGCCGACCGGCAGCGGGAACGGCTCGCCCTCGACGACGAGCTCGACCGGCAGGCCCTCGTCGCGCAGCCGGGCCACGAGCCGGTCCACGCGCGCGAGCGACGGCTGCGGCGCGAGCGCCAGCGCCTCGTCGCCGCGGCGCAGGACGCCGAGCAGCCGCCGCAGCTCGTCGAGCGCCTCGCGGCCGGTGGCCTCGACCTCGGCGATCGCGGCGCGGCCGGTGTCGGCGTCGCCGCCGGCGGCGACGATCCGCCGGGCGGCCCCGGCCTGGACGACCATCGCCGAGACGCCGTGGGCGACGACGTCGTGCAGCTCGGCGGAGATCCGCTCGCGCTCCTGCGCGACGGCGCGGCGGGCCTGCTCGTCGCGCTCGGCCTCGAGGCTGCGCGCACGCTCGTGCAGCAGCGCGGCCAGCTCGCTGTGGTTGCGGAACGCCCGCCCGGCGGCGACGGGCAGCAGGACCACCATCGTCGTGCCCCAGAGGTAGTCGCCGAGGTTGGCGTCGTCGTTCGGGCTCGCGGCGATCACCGCCGCGCACCCGGCGAGCGAGACGGCGACCAGCAGCGCCAGCCGGCCGCCCGACCCGCGCGCGGCGGCGGTGACGATCAGCGCGATCGCCACCGCGACCGGCGTGAAGAGCCAGTCCAGGCCCGCGCCCAGCGCGTCGGAGAGCAGCAGGACGCCGAAGGCCGCGAGCGTGCCGGCGAACGGCGCGCGCGAGCGGATCGCCAGCGGTGCGCACATCAGCGGCACCATCGCCAGCGTCGCCGCCTTCGGCGCGTGGACGTCGGTGAGCGCGGCCTCGATCAGCGCCAGCACGGTGACGACCGCGGCGGCCAGCACGTCGACCCGCAGCGGGTCCAGACGCCGCACGCGGTCGATGAGGGCATGCCGGTCCATGGCGGAGGCCCAGCGTAGAGCCGCGCGGAGGCGGTCGCATCCCCCCGCCGGACGACCCTCGGGTCATCCTCGAGGAGGACGAGGGTGCGGCCTGCCCCACCCCCAAGATCGCCACGACGGCCGACGACGCGGCGGCGCCCCGGGTCCATGCTGGCTGCCATGAGCACGTGGACCGAGCAGCTGACCGCCAGGGCCCGTCCCGCCGCGGTCCTCGACGTCCTCACCGACCCCCGGGCCTGCGGGCGCTGGGCGCCGGTGGACTTCGAGGTGCAGCAGCTCGACGGCGACCGCCTGCGGGCGGGAAGCCGTGCCCGCGTCGCCGGCCGCCTCGCCGGGCGCCAGGTCGGCTTCGACGTGGAGGTCCTGGCCGCGGACGAGGAGCGCCTGGCGCTCCTGGCCCGCGGACCGGTGGCGCTCGACGTGGAGTACCGCCTCCGGCCCGTCGCGGCCGGCAGCGAGGTGCACGCGTCGGTCGCCGTCCAGCCGGGGCGACCCGGCCTGGGCGCCCGCGTGCTCGCGCAGGCCACCGCCGCGCTGCTCTCGGGCGGCGCCCTGAAGACGACCGTCGCGGCGATCGCCCGCGAGGCCGCCCTCCTCTGACCCCCCATACCAAGGAGCACCCCGTGTCCACCGACATCCTCCTCGACCGCCCCGCCGCCGGCGGCGCCCTCGCGCCCGCCGCCGTCGCCGCGGTCGACCTCGCCCGCCGCTACGGCGAGGGCGAGGCCGCCGTGCACGCGCTGCGCGGCGTCACCCTCGACGTGCCCGCCGGCCAGTTCTGCGCCGTCATGGGCCCGTCGGGCTCCGGCAAGTCCACGCTGATGCACCACCTCGCCGGCCTCGACGTCCCGACCTCGGGCCGCGTCCTGCTCGGCGAGCACGACCTGACCGGCATGGACGACAAGTCGCTGACGCGCCTGCGCCGCGACCACGTCGGCTTCGTCTTCCAGGCCTTCAACCTGCTCCCGACGCTCAGCGCCGAGGAGAACATCCTGCTGCCGATGGAGATCGCCGGCCGCCGGCCCGACGCCGCGTGGCTGGAGGCGGTCATCGACCGCGTCGGCCTCGGCGACCGCCGGAGCCATCGCCCGACCGAGCTCTCCGCCGGCCAGCAGCAGCGCGTCGCCGTCGCCCGCGCGCTCGTGTCCCGCCCGACGGTGCTGTTCGCCGACGAGCCGACCGGCAACCTCGACTCCGCGTCGGGCGCCGCCGTCCTGGGCCTCCTGCGCGAGGCCGCGGACGCCGACGGCCAGACCATCGTCATGGTCACCCACGACGCGCACGCCGCGTCGATCGCCGACCGGGTCCTGATCCTCGCCGACGGCCGCATCGTCGCCGACCTCGACCGGCCGGCCGAGGACGCGATCATCACCGCGCTGCACGAGGCCGGGCGATGACCAGGGTCGTCCTCCGCGGGCTGGCCACGCGCCGCCTGCGCACCTTCCTCAGCGCGTTCGCCGTCGTGCTCGGCGTCGCGCTCGTCACCGGGGCCCTGACGCTCGGCGGCGCGCTCAAGGACGCGTCCGGCAAGCTCAAGACCTCGGCGTACGACGGCACCGCCGCCGTCGTGTCCGCCCCGAGCGGGTTCACCTCCGACGACCTGTCGGCCAACGCGACGATCCCCGAGCGCACCGCGGCGCGGGTCGCGGCCGTGGACGGCGTCGCCGTCGCCGCGCCCGAGATCCTCGACGAGGCGAAGGTCATCGACCGCCACGGCGACCCCGTCGGCGGCGGCCCGTACTTCGGCATGGGCATCGACGCCCAGGCCGCGGGCACCGAGCGCGTCAACCCGCTGCGGCTCGTCGAGGGCCGCTGGGCCGCCGGCCCGGGCCAGGTCGTCCTCGACCAGGGCACCGCCGAGAAGGAGCACCTGCGCCTCGGCGCCAAGGTGCGCATCGCCGCCCAGGGCCCCGCGCGCACGTTCACCCTCGCGGGCATCGCCAGCTTCGGCGAGGTCAAGACGCTGGGCACCGCCACCGTGGCGGCCTTCGACCTGCGCACCGCGCAGGACCTGTTCGGCAAGCCCGGGCAGATCGACGACGTGCTCGTCGCGGCCGACCGCGGCCAGGACGCCGGCGCGCTGCGCACGCGGCTGTCGGGCGCGCTCGGCGGCGCCGTCGCCGTGCAGACCGCGCGCGACCAGGACCGCTTCGACCTCGTCGGCGGCCTGGACGGCTTCGTCGGCTTCCTCGAGGGCTTCCTCATCGCGTTCGGCGCGGTGGCCGTCCTCGTGGGGGCGATGACGATCGCCAACGCGCTCGGGCTCACCGTGGCCCAGCGGGCCCGTGAGCTCGCGCTGCTGCGCGCCACCGGCGCGTCGCGCGGCCAGGTGCTGCGCTCGGTCGTGCTCGAGGCCGGCGTCATCGGCGCCCTCGGCACGGCCATGGGCATCGGCGCCGGCTACGGCCTCGCGTCCGGCTTGATGGCGTTGATGAAGTCCTTCGGCCTGGAGCTGCCGACCGACGGGCTGAGCCTCGCCGGGAGCACCGTCGCGGTCGCCGCGATCACCGGCGTCGGCACCACGCTGCTCGCGTCGCTGGCCCCGGCCGTCCGCGCCACGCACGTCCCGCCGGTCGCGGCCCTGCGCGACGGCGCGAGCGCCGCGCTGTCGCCCCGCGGCGGCCGCCGCTCGACGATCGCCGGCATCGCACTCGGCGTCCTCGGCCTGGCCATCGTCGGCTACGGCATGTTCGCCGGCGGGATGACCGGCACCGAGCGGCTCGCGTCGCTGGCCCCCGGCACGCTGGCGCTGCTGCTCGGCGTCGCGATGCTGAGCCGCCACGCGGTCGTGCCATTGGCCCGCCTGCTCGGCCGTCCCGGCGCCCGCGTGGGCGGCGTGGCCGGGCGGCTGGCCCAGCGCAACACCATGCGCAACCCGCGGCGCACCGCCTCCACGGCGGCGGCCCTGATGGTCGGCGTCGCGCTGGTCACGTTCGTGGCCATGCTCGCCACCGGCCTCAAGCAGTCGGCCACGGGCGAGATCGGCGACACCGTCCGCAGCGAGCAGGTCATCGTGGGCGCCGACGGCTGGTCGCCGGTGTCGGCGAAGACCGCGCAGGCCGCCCGTGACGCGGGCGCGACGACGGTCTCCTCGATCGCGGTCGACGAGGCGCGCGCGTTCGACGCCAAGACCTACGTGGCCGGGGTCGACCCCGCGACGTTCTCCAAGGTGTACGACTACCAGTGGAAGGACGGCTCGGACGCCACGCTGCGCAGCCTGCACGGCGACGGCGCCCTGGTCCGCGACGACTTCGCCACCAAGCACGACCTGAAGACGGGCTCGCGCTTCACGGTGATGGCCGCCGACGGCTCCAAGCTGCGCCTGCGCGTCGCCGGCATCGTCGACGGCTCGCCGATCGACACGATGGGGTTGGGCTCGGTCACCGTCGACCGCAAGGCGTTCGACGCGACCTTCGCCCAGCGCCGCGCGAAGCTCGTCCTCGTCTCGGGCGCCTCGGCGGCCGCGCTGGACCGCACGCTGGCGGCGTTCCCCGACGCGCAGCGGCTGACCCCGGACGAGCTGGCCGACGAGGTCGGCAAGAGCGTCGACAGCATCCTCGGGCTCGTGACGGTCCTGCTGGCGCTGGCGATCCTCATCAGCGTCCTGGGCATCGTCAACACGCTGGCGCTGGGCGTCGCCGAGCGCACGAAGGAGCTCGGCATGCTGCGGGCGGTCGGCATGAGCCGCCGGCAGCTGCGCCGGATGGTCCGCCACGAGGGCGCGCTGACCGCCGTCGTGGGCGCGGCGCTGGGCATCGGGCTCGGCATGGCGCTGGCGGCGATCGTCACCGTGGCGCTGGCCGACCAGGGCCTGGTCCTGGCCGTGCCGGTCGGGACGATCCTGGCCTACGTGGCCGCCGCCGCCCTGGCGGGCGTCGTTGCCGCGGCGCTGCCCGCGCGGCGGGCGGGCCGGCTGCCGGTGCTCGGCGCGCTGGCCCACGAGTAGACCCTGGGGGGTCGATCCAGGAAGGGCCGATCGCCCCGGGCTGCCCGTCAGCCCGGGGCGATCCCCATCTGGCGCAGCATCGTCAGGTCGTCGCGCACCGCCCAGTGCTCGGCGATCTTGTCGTTGGTGATGCGGAAGACGTGCGCCTGGTCGACGGCGATGCGCCTGCCCGTGGCGGGGATCCCCATGAACTCGCCCGTGTGCGTCGCGTGCCACGTGCAGTGGACGACCACGTGGCCGTCGTCGCCGAGCACGCGGTGGACGTCGTAGCGCTGCTCGTCGAACGCCGCGGCCAGCATGGTGGCGATCGCCCGCAGGTTGTCGTGGCCCTGCGGCGAGCCGGGCGGCGAGGCGTGGTTGACGAACGCCCCGTCGACGTGCGGCAGCGCCGCCTCGACGTCGCCGGTGGGGAACCACTCCTCGTAGAAGCGGCGCAGCAGCTGCTTGCTTTCCTCGATCGACACGCCTGCTCCTCTCCTCGCGGAAGACCGGCGCCGAGCCTACGCGGCGCGCGCGGCGGCTTCCACCACGATGCGGTTGCGCCCGGCCTCCTTGGCGGCGTAGAGCGCCCGGTCGGCGCGCATGACGAGCCCGTCGAGGTCCTCGCCCCGCCAGGACGCGACGCCGATGCTGACGGTGAGCGGCACGTCGACGCCGTCGGCGCGCAGCGGCTGCGCCGCGACCGCGGCGCGCAGGTCCTCCGCCAGCGCGGCCGCGCCCGCCTCGTCGGTGTCGGAGAGGGCGACGACGAGCTCCTCGCCGCCCCAGCGCCCGACGACGTCCTCGCGGCGCACCCGGCTGCGCAGCAGCGCGGCGAGCTCGCGCAGGACGGCGTCGCCGACCGCGTGGCCGTGGCGGTCGTTGACGGCCTTGAAGTGGTCGGCGTCGAGCAGCAGCACCGCGAGGTCGCGCTGGTGGCGGCGGCTGCGGCTGAGCAGCGCGTCGAGCCGCCGGGTGGCGCCGCGGCGGTTGGGCAGCCCGGTCAGCTCGTCGGTGTAGGCGAGGTCCTCGAGGTCGGTGAAGCGGCGCAGCGCCAGGTCCAGCAGCATCCGCGAGCGGTGGGCCGCGCGGACGCGGGCGACGAGGCCCGCGTCGGGGCCGGGCGCGGTCCAGACGTCGACGGCGCCGTCCTCCAGCGCGGTGACCACGTCCTCCAGCGGCGCGTCGGGCTGCAGCAGGACGGTCGCGGTGCCCAGCAGGTCGGGGTCGCCGGTGATCTCGCGCAGGACCGGGCGCGCGTCGCGCCGGCACAGCTCGACGTCGAGCAGGAGCACGTGCGGCTGGTCGCGGCGCACGCGGGCCATCACCGTCGCCGTGCCCGCCGCCTCCGCCACCTCGGCGCCGACCGCGCCCAGGAGCGCGCGGATCGCGGCACGCGTCGCGCGATCTCGGTGCGCGACGAGCACGCGGACGGACGCGAGCACCCCTGGGCTGGACATGGCCTCCCAGGCATCCCCAGCCGGGACGACCCCGACACGTGCCCATGTGTCCATTGGCGCGCTGACGGACCGTCATGCGGTGCGGCGGAGCACCGCGGCGGCGAACCGCTCGTCCGCGCCCGCGGCGTGCGCGAAGAACAGCGAGGGCTCGGTGAGCTCGAGCTCGAGCAGCTGCGTGCGGCCGCCGGCGCCCTCGACGAGGTCGACCCGCGCGTAGGCGAGCGGCCCGCCGAAGCGCTCGGCGACCCACGCGACGACCCGGTCGGCGACCTGGCGCTCCTCGGCGGTCGGCTCGCGCGCCTCGATCTCCTCCGAGGCGTACAGGTCCTGGGTCGGCTCCGCGCCCGGCTCGAGGATCGGGCCCTTGGCGATCGCGTGCGAGAACGCCCCGTCGAAGTACAGCAGCGCCGTCTCGCCGCGGTCGTCGACCGACGGCACGTAGGGCTGGACCATCGCGGTGCGCCCGCTGGCGTGGATCGACTGCACCAGCGCGGTGGAGCGGCGCTCCTCGCCCGGCGAGAACCGCGCCGTGTCGCGCGAGCCGGCCGAGATCGTCGGCTTGACGACGTGCTCGCCGGGCGGCGGGTTGAACGGCTCGCCCTTGGCGACGAAGGCCGTGGGCACGACGCCGAGCTTGGCCTTTACGAGGTCGCCGAGGTAGCGCTTGTCGGTGTTCCAGCGGATGACCTCGGGCGGGTTGACCAGGCGGTCGCCGACGCCCTCGGCCCACGCAACGAACGCGTCGCGCCGGCGCTGGTAGTCCCACGGCGAGCGCAGCACGACGAGGTCGTAGGCGGCCCAGTCGACGCCGGGGTCGTCCCACACCTCCCAGGTCGCGCCGTGCAGGAGCCCGGGCAGGCGCGCGTCGTCGTCGTCGCCGGCCGGCAGCTCGGCGCAGGTGACCAGGGCTAGTCGAGGCGGCTGGGGCACGAGCGCCGCAGGATGCACGATGCGCACGCCGGACGCTGCGCGTGGCACGTCCGGCGTCCGTGGCGGAGCAGGTTCACGTGCAGCTCCAGCTCGGCGCCGGGCGGCGTGATGTCGAGCATCGCGTCGTGCAGCCGGTCGAAGTTCGCGTGGTCGGGGAGGATCCCGAGCCGGATGCCCACCCGCGAGACGTGCGTGTCGACGGGCACGTCGCGCAGGCCGTAGGCGAAGAGCAGCACGCAGGCCGCGGTCTTGCGGCCCACGCCCGGCAGCTCGCACAGGAAGTTGCGCGACTGCTCGACCGGGGCGTCGCGCATCCACGACAGGTCCATCGCCTTGATCCGGGCCGACTTGACCTTCGAGATCCCGCCCGGGCGGATCGCCTGCTCGATCTCGTCCACCGGCGCGGCGAGCACGGCCTCCCAGGCCGGGAGGCGGTCCCGCAGGCGCAGGAAGGCGACGTCGCGGTTGCGGTCGTTGGTCGACTGCGAGAGGACGGTGAGGACGAGCTCGCCCAGCGGGTCCTCGTGCGGCGGCGCGCACGGGCGGCCGTAGTGCTCGCGGAGCTTCGCGCGCAGCCGGCGGACCCGCGCCGGGCTCGCGTTCACTGCGCGCCCCAGCGCTCCGTGGCGCGGGCCGCGGCCTCCACCGCCTGCGGCAGCGCCGCGCCGATCGCCGCCGGGTAGAAGCCGGTCGCCGCCAGCCCGGCGAGCACGACGCCGGTGACGACGTCGCCCGCGCCGGTGCGGTCGACCGGCGCCGCGGCGACCCCCGGCACCTCGAGCCGCATGCCGCCGCCCCGCAGGATCGCGCCGCCCTCGCCGAGCTTGACGACGGCGTGCTCGGCGCCCGCGGCGACCAGCGACTCGGCCGCCGTGACCGGGTCCAGCTCGCCGGTGAGCTGCCGGGCCTCCTCGGCGCTGCACGACACCAGGAAGGCGCGCTGCACGCAGCCGCCGACCTCGCGCACGGCGGCCGCCGCGGTCGGCCAGCGGTCCACGCGCAGGGCGGGGTCGAAGACGACGGGCTTACCGGCCGCCAGGGCGCGGTCGCGCGCGGCCAGGGTCGCGGCGCGCTCGTCCTCCTCGACCATCGTGCCCGACGTCAGCAGCAGCGCGTCGCAGGCGTCGACGGCGTCGTCGAGGCGCTCGCCGAGCGCGGTGACCGCCGCGCGGGCGCCCTCGCCGTAGACCGACGCGCGCGGGTGGCCGGCGTCGTCGGCGGTGAGGAGCGCGACCGGGGTGCGGGTCCCCCACACGAGGTCGAACCAGTCGAGCTCCACGCCCTCCGCGGCCAGGCGGTCGCGCAGCCACTCGCCGAGGTCGTCGGCCCCGGCGCCGCCTGCCAGCGCGACGCGCGCGCCGCGCCGGGCCGCGGCGACCGCGACG
>JACRMD010000006.1 GCA_016215085.1 Solirubrobacterales bacterium
CCGCGCCGCCCCCGCCGCCGCCCCCGCCCAGGCCGGCGCCCGAGCCGGCCGAGGCGCTCGACCTCGGCGAGCTCGGCGGCGCGGTGCTGCTCGACCGGCTGCGCGACCCGCGCAAGCTCGGCGGCCTGCTGGCGCTCGTCTTCCTGATCGGCCTCTGGCTCGGCCGCCGCTCGGCTACCTGACCCGCAGGCTCGACGCCTTCCGCGCGGTGGTCGCCGTCGCCCGCGCGCCGGCCCCGACCAGCCGCCCGTCGACCAGCAGGCGGTAGCGGCCCTTGGCGAGCTTCGGCAGCCGGAAGGTCAGCGTCTGCGTGCCGTTGGCCGCCCGCGCCACCGACCGGGTCCGCGTCGCGACGAGCTTGGCGCCGCGCCGGACCCGCAGCGCCACGCCGAGCACGGCCTGGTCGCGGACGCCGCGCACCCGGACCCGCACGGTCGCCGTGCGGCCGCGCACCTTCGCCGCGCCCAGCGTCAGCCGCGGCCCGGTGACCCGGCTGCGCAGCACCGCGCTCGTGCGCCTGCCCGACTTGCGCCGGACGGTCACGCGCACCCGCGACAGGTCGCTCGTGCGCAGCGGCTTCACCGTCACACGGTCCCCGTCGGCCGCGCGCAGCCGCGGCGAGGTGAACGTCGTCGCGCCGCCGTCGAGCTGGGCGCTGGTCAAGGTGAAGGTGTAGCTCGTGGCCGCGCCCTCGTGCCGGTACTCCAGGCCGCCGCCGCGGGCCACCTCGACCGCGTCGCTGCCGCCCTTGGCCGCCGTCGTCCGGACGGTCGCCGCGCGCACCGTGCCCGGCAGCGCCGCCGCCCGCGCGGCGGCGCCGCCGCCCGCGCGCGCCACCGACAGCTCGAGCGTCCGCGACTGCCCGCTGTCGAACGTCACCTTGCCGTTGCCGCTGCTGACCTCGTCCTTGACGCCGGCGCCCGTGCGCACGCCGTCGATCGAGGAGGCGAAGCCCGGCCCCGTGACGACCTGCGAGTACGTGCCGCTGCCGCTGCCCTGGAACGTCTGCGACAGCGTCCTGGCGCCGTTGGGCGCGATCAGCGCGCCGGCGGCGCCCGGCGGCGCGTTCGGGTCCAGCGCGGGCAGCAGCTCGGTGCCCTTGGTCGCGTCGGTGGTCTTCACCGAGCCGTCGGAGCCGAACAGCGCGTGCAGCCCCACGTCGGCCGCGTCGCTGATGCCCGCCAGCGATGGGTTGTCGGGGATGTCGCTGGTCTTGGCGATGAACATCTTGCCGTCGTCGCCGCCGGTCCAGGTCTCGCTGCCGAGGTTGAAGCTCCAGCCGTGCCCGTCGGGGTTGATGTGGATGGCGCTGGCGTTCTCGCGCGCGGCGTAGGTCCCGAGCTGCGTGCGCTCGTCGGCCAGGAACGGGCGGTTGGAGTCGTAGACCAGGATGTCCTGGCCGCCGTCGGCGGCCGGGACCAGGTCGTAGGCCAGCATCGCGTGGCCGGCCTGGTCGAACCCGCTGCCGTGCGAGAGCGAGACGATCGCGTCGCGGTTGGCGGCGAGCTCGCCGCGCAGCCGGTCCAGCTGTCCGGCGACGGTGTCGTCACGGGCGCCCCAGGCGGTGAGGAACTGGCCGGAGCCCTGCAGGGCGTGCTGGGCGTCGAGCCAGTCGCCCAGGCTGCCCGACGGCCCGGACGGCCCGTTGGGCAGGTCGATCGCCGCGCTGACCGAGGCGAAGCGCGTGTAGCGCTCCTTGCCGGTGGTCAGCTCCTGCACGGCGTGGCTGAACCCGAAGCAGTGGCCGCCGGACTCGTGGAGCATGATGTCCAGCACGCCCCACGACAGCGCGGCGATGGGGTTCAGGATCCCGGTGACGATCGTGCACGAGCCCCACGGCCAGCACGGGTTGACCTTGATGAACAGGTCGTCGGCGCCGAACGCGTCGGTGAGCTCGGTGATCGACAGGTGGCCGAACCCGTAGTTGGCGAACGGGAAGCTGTTGCGGCTGCGGAAGCTCTCGACGTCGATCGGGTTGGTGGTGGTGAACGCGGGCTGGGTGCCCGGCGGCAGGATGCGCACCGGCCCGTCGGCGGCCAGCCGCGGCACGTTGAACGTCAGCCCCAGGTTGTTCGTGTCGAGGGTCACGTCGGCGACCGCGTTGCCGAGCTGCACGCGCGTGCCCGGGCAGAAGCCGTTGCCGGAGAGGTGGATCGGCGTGCCGGGCTGGAGCCGGCGTGGCGTCAGCCCGAAGGTGCGGTCGAGCGTCGCGGTGCCGGTCGCCGGGACGACCGGCAGCGCCAGCGTCCGCTCGGGCGCGCCGGGCGAGGTCGCCTTGAGCGTCATCGTCCCGGCGGCCGCGCGCGTGGGGCTGCCCGTGAGCCGGATCGTGCCCCCGACGGTGAACCCGCCGCCGGGCGCGATCGTCGTGCCGGGCAGGATCTCCGCGCTCACGCCGGCGGGGACCCCGTCGAGGGTCAGCGTCACGGTGCCCGTGAACGTCCGGTCGCGGGCGAGGCTGAACGGCAGGTCGAAGGTCGCGCAGGTGGGCACGACGCCGGTGGCGCCGGGCTCGGCGCGCAACTCGTAGTTGGAGGCGACGCGGATCAGGATCTGGATGCTCCGCGCCGCGGGCGCGACGGCGGCGTTGCCCTTGGGGTCGGCCTTCAGCGTCGCCGTCGCGGGCTGCTCGAGACCGGGGGCGTTGGGTGCGCCGGTGAGGCGGACGATCGCGTCGTCGACCGTGCCCGGGATCGGATCGGGGACGAGCTGCGCCGTGACGCCCGGCGGCAGGCCGGTGATCGACAGGTCCGCGTTGCCGTTGGAGCCGTTGATCCGCGTGAGGTTCACGGGCACGTCGAGCGTCTTGCCCTGCAGCACCGTCACGGGGTTGGCCGGCCCCGACAGCGACATGGCGGGCAGCGTCCCCGAGGGGTAGTCGAACGTCAGGTCGTCGAAGCCGATCGAGGCGCCCGCGCTCGGCACCAGCTCGAAGCGGGCGATGTCGTTCTGGACCCGGCTCACGGTGAGCATCGAGTCGAACTTGCCGGCGTCGACCGGCGTCTCGGGCCCGGTGGCGATCGGGTTGCCCGCGGCGTCGTAGGCGACCAGGTGCGCCGTGATCGGGCCGCCGTCGAACAGCCCGGCGAAGAGCGTGACCTTGGACGCCGTGCGGGTCATCCGCCCGTAGGTGCCGCCGATGGCGAACTCGCAGTCCGAGCCGCCGCCCGGGTTCTCCTGGAGGCAGACGCGCCCGACGTCGGCGACGACCGACCCGGAGCGCGCGTTGATCGGCGACGAGACGCGGTACGGGCGGTAGCGCGGGTCGTCGGCGAAGAACTCGACGAACGCGCTCGCCTTGTACTGGTCGGTCACCGGCGTGTCCAGCGGCGGGCCGGTCTCGAAGTCGACGGTCAGCGTGTCCGCCGCGTGCGCGGAGGCGGCCCCCACCGCCACCAGCATCGCCGCCGCCAGGACCGCCAGCCCGCGTCGCATGGCGCGACGCTACGCCTGTCGGCCGCCGCGGATGGGACGAACTTCCGCCAGGGTGCTTCCGGTGCGTCAACGCACCCGCGGACGGCACGTCGGCATCCGGCGCGCGACGCGG
>JACRMD010000007.1 GCA_016215085.1 Solirubrobacterales bacterium
CGACCGCGCTGCTCGACGGGCCCGAGCCGCACGCCGCCGTCCCGGCCCTCGCCCGCCGCACGGTCCGCGACCGCCGCGGCGCCGGCATCCTCGGCACGATCGCCGCGCTCGTGCACACGGGCGAGCCGGTCCTCGTCGTCGCCGCCGACGCGCACCTGCGCCGGCGGCACCTCGCCGGCCGCGTGGGCGGCTTCGACCTCACCTCGTGGGAGGCGCTGGCGGCGGACCCCGCGCTGGCGGGCCCGTACCGGCATGTCGTCGCCCTCGATCCGCCGCTGCACCCGGACCAGGAGGCCGCGCTCACGGCCGGCGGGGCGGACGGATTGGCCCATCTGGCGTGGGGGGACCCTGAGCTAACCTGTGCCCTTGGTGTGCTGGACCGCGACTTCGCCCTGCGAGACGGCCTCGCCGGCGCCTACCGGGCGCTGCGGGGCGGCGCAGCCCTGCCCGACGCCGTCGGCGCCCGGCCCGCGGCGGCCGCCGGCCGGCTCGTCGCCGTGCTCGTGGAGCTGGGCCTCGTCGAGGTCGACGGCGACGACGTGCGCGTCCCGCCGGCGGAGCGGACCGACCTCGAGCGCTCGGCGACGTTCCGCGCGGCCGCCGCGCGCCATGCGGAGGGCACGGCATGGCTGACACGCAGCCGGACCGCACGCGCGGCCTGACGCCCGAGGACGGCGACGGGCACCTCGGCGACCGCGTGCCGGTCGACACCGTCGTGCGCCCGGGCCGCGAGCAGGCCGTCGGACGCACCGACCTCACGCCGTTCGAGCGCCGCCTGCTCGGCGACCTCTACGCCATCGTCGAGGAGCATGCCGACGAGGCCGCCTCGCCGATCGACCGCCAGCGGGTCGAGGAGGCGTTCGTCTTCGCCTGCGAGCACCACGCCGACCAGCGCCGCAAGTCCGGCGAGGACTTCATCGTCCACCCGGTCGGCGTCGCGAAGATCTGCGCCGGCATGCGCCTGGACACCGAGACGCTCGTCGCGGCGCTGCTGCACGACACCGTCGAGGACACCACCGCGTCGCTGGACGAGGTGCGCACGCAGTTCGGCGACGAGGTCGCCGCGCTGGTCGACGGCGTCACCAAGCTCACCGGCATCACCTTCACCTCGCGCGACGAGGCCCAGGCCGAGAACTACCGCAAGATGATGGTCGCGATGGCCTCGGACATCCGGGTCATCCTCATCAAGCTCGCCGACCGCCTGCACAACATGCGGACGATCGACGCGATGCCCAAGCAGAAGCAGATCGAGAAGGCCAAGGAGACCCTCGAGATCTACGCGCCGATCGCGCACCGCCTGGGCATCCACGCGATCAAGTGGGAGCTCGAGGACCTCGCCTTCGCCGCGCTGCACCCGCGCAAGTACCAGGAGATCAAGGGCCTGGTCAACCAGCAGCGCGAGGAGCGCGAGGACTACGTGGAGCGCGCCGGCTCCGAGCTGTCGCAGGAGCTCGAGGCGCTGGGCATCCAGGCGCGCATCGCGGGCCGGGCCAAGCACTTCTACTCCATCTACTCCAAGATGACCAAGAAGGGCCGCGAGTTCAACGAGATCTACGACCTCACGGCCATGCGGGTCATCGTCGACTCGGTGAAGGACTGCTACGGCGCGGTCGGCGTCATCCACTCGCTGTGGAAGCCGCTGCCCGGCCGCTTCAAGGACTTCATCGCGATGCCGAAGTTCAATATGTACCAGTCGTTGCACACGACGGTGATCGGACCTGAGGGCCTCCCGCTGGAGATCCAGATCCGCACCCAGGAGATGCACGACATGGCCGAGTTCGGCGTCGCGGCGCACTGGATGTACAAGACGGACCCGAAGAAGGCCGGTCCGTCGGGCCCCGACGGGGACGCGAAGCTCAAGTGGCTGCGGTCGATGCTCGACTGGCAGCAGGAGCTCCACGACCCCAAGGAGTTCATGGAGACCCTCAAGGTCGACCTGTTCGACGAGGAGGTCTTCGTGTTCACCCCCAAGGGCGAGGTCAAGTCGCTCGCCTCGGGGGCGACGCCGCTGGACTTCGCCTACGAGGTCCACACCGAGGTCGGCCACCGGTGCGTCGGCGCGAAGGTCAACGGCAAGATCGTGCCGCTCAACTACCAGCTGAACTCGGGCGACATCGTCGAGATCCTCACCTCCAAGCGCGACCGCGGCCCGTCGCGCGACTGGCTCGCGCTCGTCAAGACGACCCGCGCGCGCAACAAGATCAAGCAGTTCTTCAAGGCCGAGTCCCGCGAGGACACCGAGCACACCGGCCGCGAGCTGCTGCAGGAGCACCTCAAGAAGCAGGGCCTGCCGCCGCAGAAGATCGTCTCCAGCCCGCTGCTGGCCGACGTCATCCGCGAGATGGGCTTCCGCAAGGCCGACGACTTCTACATCGCGCTGGGCGGCGCGAAGATCAGCCCGAAGGTCGTCGTCAACAAGGTCATGCAGCGGCTGCGGGAGGGGGAGGCCGCCGAGCAGGAGACCGATCCCGCCGAGGCGCTGGTCTCCACCCGGCGCACCCGCCGCCAGCCGACCGGCTCCGCCGGCTCCTACGGCATCCGCGTCGACGGCGTCGACGACGTCATGGTCCGCCTGGCCAAGTGCTGCCGCCCCGTGCCCGGCGACCCGATCGTCGGCTATGTGTCGCTCGGCCGCGGCATCACGATCCACCGCGACGACTGCCCCAACACCCAGGCGCTGCGCAAGGACCCCGAGCGGTTCGTGCAGGTCCACTGGGAGGGCGACCACAAGACCGCGTTCCGCGTCGAGCTGCAGGTCGACGCCTGGGACCGCCATCGCCTGCTCGAGGACCTCAGCCGCACCTTCGCCGAGGCCGGCATGAACATCGTCGAGGCGCGCTGCATCGTCAGCTCGCCGATGGTGCAGAACCGCTTCGTCGTCGAGGTCCCCGACACGCAGGGCCTCAAGCAGACCGTCACGCGCCTGCGCAACATCGACGGCGTGTTCGACGCCTACCGCGTCACGCCCGGCGCGGGCTGAGCGCCGACGCTCCTGCGGTAGCGTCGGGCGCGATGCCCGACCTCCTGATCTACGCCGACACCGAGCGCTCCGCCGCGCTGCGCCACGAGGTCCCGATCGCGATCGGCGACCCGTTCCTGTACGCCGAGCGCGACGGCCGCGTCGCCGTCCAGGCCAGCAGCCTCGAGCGCGAGCGCCTGGCCGAGGCGCGCCCCGACGCGGAGCTGCACGACATCGCCGACCTCGGCTTCCACGAGCTGCTCGAGAGCGGGATGGCCCGCAGCGAGCTCGAGCTCGAGCTCGCGATGCGCCTGGTCGAGCGGCTCGGCGTCACCGACGCCCTGGTGCCGGCGGAGTTCCCGCTGGGGCTGGCCGACAAGCTCCGCGCCCGCGGCGTCTCGCTCACGCCCGACCACGACCTCTTCGCCGCCCGCCGCCGGTCCAAGGCGCCCGCGGAGATGGAGGGCATCCGGCGCGCCCAGCGCGCCGCCGAGGCGGGCATGGCCGCGGCCGCCGCGCTCTTCCGCGCCGCCGACGTCGGCGACGGCGAGCGCGGGCCGACCCTGCACGTCGGCGGCGCACCGCTGACCGCCGAGCAGGTGCGCGCCGCGATGCGCGCCGCCACGCGCGAGCTCGGCGCCGAGACGCCGCCCGACGTCATCGTCGCGTCGGTGTGGCAGGGCTTCGGCCACGAGGCCGGCTCCGGCCCGCTGCCGGCGAACCTGCCGATCCAGGTCGACCTGTGGCCGCGCGACGAGGCGTCGTCGTGCTGGGCGGACATGACGCGGACGTTCCTCGTCGGCGAGGTGCCCGAGGAGGCGCGCCGCCAGGAGGAGCTCGTCCACGAGGTCCTGCGGCGCACGAGCGCCGCGGCGCGGCCCGGGGTCACCGGCCGCGAGCTGCACGCGATCACCTGCGAGGTCTTCGAGGGCGCCGGCTACCGCACCCAGCGCACGGGCCCGGGCGACGACCCGTCGGAGGGCTTTCAGTTCTCGCTCGGCCATGGCGTCGGGCTCGAGGTCCACGAGGACCCGAGCCTGGGCCAGGCGGGCCGTGCGCCGCTGGTGGCCGGGGACGTGCTGGCGGTCGAGCCCGGCCTGTGGGACCGCCACGTCGGGGGCGTGCGCTTCGAGGACCTCTGGCTCGTCACCGAGGACGGCATCGAGAACCTCACCGACTTCCCGTACGACCTGGCGCCGTAGCGGCGCCAGGTCGCGGGAGCGTCCGCTACGGGACCGTCGTGATGCGGTCCAGCGGCGGCGGGCTGATCGGGCTGTGGGCCTTGATGTAGGCCTCGAACGCGTCGACGTCCACCTGGCCGCCCTGCCGGTCGGTGCCGGCCTTCAGCGCGGTGAAGTTGTCCCCGCCGTCGGCGAGGAAGTTGTTCACCGTCACGCGGTAGGACGCACCGGGGTCGACGGTCGTGCCGTCGAGCTTGATCGACGCCGGGTCGATCCGGTCGCCCGGCGCCTTCGACGCGTCCCAGGTGTAGGTGAAGCCCTTGGACACCTGCAGGATGCGGCCCTCGGCGGGCTGCGAGCCGCCCCACTGCTGCTCGAGCACCTGCTCGATCTGCGCGCCGGTCAGCGTCAGCGTCGTCAGCACGTTGCCGAACGGCTGGATCGTGAAGACCTCGCCGTAGGTGATGATGCCGTCGCCCTCGCCCGCGGGCGACGAGGCGTAGGTGAGGTCGGCGCGGATGCCGCCGGGGTTCATGAACGCGATCTGCGCACCGGCCGGGCCCGCCGTCGACGCCAGCTGCGAGTCGGCGATCACGTCACCGAGCGGCTGCTCGCCGGCTGCGGACGGGGTCCGCGTGATGTCGGCGGTGTTGGAGCCGACGACGCGGTTGGCGATCGGCGCCGCGAACGTCTGGTACTTGGCGATGAGGTTCGTCTCGCCGGCGTCCTTGGGCACGTCGCGGGTGACGATCTTGTTGTTCACCGCGATCTTCGTCGGCTGCTGGGTGCGCTTGTCGATCGTCATGTCGACGTCGGTGATCAGCCGGCCGTTGGAGGACGCGCTGGTGACCGGGCGCCCGTCGATGAGGCAGTTGTAGGCCTGGTGCGTGTGGCCCGTGATGAACAGGTCGACCTCGGGGTCGGTGTTCTTGACGATGTCGACGATCGGGCCGGAGATCCCCGGGCACTCGTTGTAGGTGCCGGTCGGCAGGCCGCCCTCGTGGATGAGCACGACGATCGTCTTGACGCCCTTGGAGTGCAGGTAGCCGACGAGGTGGTTGATCGTCTCGGCCTCGTCGCGGAACTCGACGTCGCGGATGCCGCTCGCCGACACGATCGTCGGCGTGTCCTCGAGCGTCAGGCCGATGAAGCCGACCCGCCCGCCGGCGAACGACTTGATCTTCGTCGCGTCGAAGAACGTCGAGCGGTACGGCGTCGGCTCCTTGAGCTTGACGTTGGCCGACAGGTACTTGAAGTCGGCGCCCG
>JACRMD010000008.1 GCA_016215085.1 Solirubrobacterales bacterium
GCCGCCATGGCCGCCCTGCAGGCCGGGTCGACGGCGTGCCTGTGGTGGCTGCAGCGGATCGCGATCCACGCGCCGGGGTGGTTCGCGGTGGCCACCTCGCAGCTGGCCGGGAACGGCATGTCGAAGATCGCGCCGGGCGGCGGCGCGGTCGGCGCGGCGCTCCAGTACCGGATGCTCGTCCAGGCCGGCACCGACCGCTCGCGCGCGGTCGCCGGGCTCACCGCCGCCAACCTCCTCGTGCTCGGCATCGTCCTGGTGCTCCCGCTGCTGGCCACGCCGGCGCTGCTCAGCGGCGCCGCCGACCGCGACCTCGTGCGGATCTCGGCCGCGGCGCTCGGCGTGTTCGTCGTCCTCTTCGCGCTCGGCGCGCTCTGCCTCGCGCTCGACGGCCCGCTGCGATGGGCCGGCCGCGTGGCCCAGCGCCTGCGCAACCGCCTGCGCCCACGCGCCGTGCCGCTCGAGCACCTGCCTTCCCGGCTGCTGCGCGAGCGCGACCGGATCGTGCGGACGGTCGGCCCCCGCTGGAAGGCCGCGCTCGCCGCAGGGGCCGGGCGCTGGGCGCTGGACTACGCCAGCCTGCTGGCGGCGCTCACCGCGGTCGGCGCGTCCGCGCGGCCGGGGCTCGTGCTGCTGGCGTTCTGCGGCGCCCAGCTCCTCGCCCAGGTCCCGATCACGCCGGGCGGCCTCGGGTTCGTCGAGGCGGGGCTGACCGCGATGCTCGGGCTGGCCGGCGTCGCGGCCGCCGATGCGGTGCTGGCGACCTTCGCCTACCGGCTCTTCACCTACTGGCTGTCCCTACCGCTCGGACTGGCCGGCGTCGTCCTGCACCGCCGGCGCTATGCGCGCGGCCATGCGCTGGCCGACGGATGACGGCCGCGCGCCGAGGGGCACGAGGCCGCTGACGGTCGTGCCCCGCCCCGGCGCCGAGCGGATCGACAGGGTCCCTCCCAGCGACTCGACCCGGTCGCGCATGTTGCGCATCCCCGCGCCGGCACCGGCCGTCCCGGCATCGAAGCCGTCGCCGTCGTCGGCGACGTCGAAGGCGAGCCGGGCGCGTCCCTGGTCGAACGTGACGCGTGTGCGCGTCACGTCTCCGGCGTGCTTGACCACGTTCTGCAGCGCCTCCACGCAGCTGAAGTAGACGGCGCTCTCGAGCTGCGGCGAGTGGCGCGTCAGCCCGGTGGCGCGGACGTCGACGCGCATGGGCAGGCGGCGGGCGACGCCGCGCAGCGCGTCGGCGAGGCCGCGATCGGCCAGCAGCGCCGGGTAGATGCCGTGCGCGAGCGCGCGGATCTCGTCGATCGTCGCGTCGACGTCGTCCCCGAGGTGCTGGATGGCCTCCAGCGCGCCGTCGGGGTCGTCGCGCAGCAGGTCCTCGGCGAGCGCCAGCCGCATCCGCAGCGCGATCAGGCGCTGCTGGGCCCCGTCGTGGAGGTCCCGCTCGATCCGGCGGCGCTCGACGTCGGCGGCGGTGGCGATCCGCTGGCGCGAGTCGTCGAGATCGATCAGCGACGTCTCCAGGTCGGCCTTCAGGCGCGCCTCGCGCAGCGCCGCCTCGCCGAGGGCGAGCACCGACGCCACCAGCTCGTCGTCCACGTCGGCGCGCACGTCGAACACGACCCCCGCCAGGCGCCCGTCGCGGTCGCCGAGCTCGCGCAGCGTCCGCCCGGGGCCGGTCACGTCGGCCGCCGGGACGAGCGCGCCGTCGTCCCGGTGCCAGCGCCGGTGGTCGCGGTCCCACAGCAGCACCTCGACGCTGGGATCGCCGATGGTGTGCCGCAGCGCCGCCGCGATCTGCGCGGGCGACTGCGCGGTGCCGAGCACCCCGGTCAGCGCCGACAGCACGTTGCTCACCACCAGCCGGCGCTGGATGAGGCCGAGCGAGAAGGCGGCCGCCAGCGCCGGCAGGCACAGCGTCCACAAGAAGCCCACCTCCTCGACCAACCCGGCGTCCGGCGCCGCGCGCCGCAGCACGATGAAGGCGACGACCGTGAGCGTCGTGACGATGCTGACCGCGAGGACCGGCGCGATCGTCACCTGACGCAACGTCGAGGCCTCCCGCAGCCGCACGACCAGCGACGCGCTGACACCGAGCAGCATCGCGACCGACAGCAGGTCGCGCACCGGCGCGACGACGGCGCCGAAGAACGCCGGCTCGCTGGGCAGCACCTGGAAGGCGTTGGGCGGGCAATCCTCGCGGCAGCTGCTCCACGGGCTCGGCCGCGGGTACGCGTCGACGACGAGCGCGGAGCTGACGAACAGCACGACGATCACCGACGCGATGCCCCAGAAGAGCGCCCGGTCCCGCAGGTGAAGGAGCCGCCCCTGCGGGAACGAGAGCATCAGGTACACGAGCGCCGGGAAGACGAGCCAGCCCGCCACGCGGCCGGTGCTGTGGCCGAGGCTGGAGGACGACTCGCTCAGCGCCGTGAGCGACCACACGACCCCCGCCACGATGAGCAGCGTCCCGAATCGCTTCGTCCGCGCGTTGCGCAGGGCGTACATGCCGGTTGCGATGGGCACGGCCACCACCAGCGCCTGCACCACCGCGCGCCCGCTCGCGTCGTCGGTGCCGCCGGCCGCGGTGAGCACGAGCGCCGCGACGACCGCCGACATACCCGCCGCGGCGACCGCCAGCAACGTCGAGGACACGGACTGCCCGCCTTCAGGGCGTTCCGCCTGCGCGCGCGCCGGGCGATCCGACGCGTCGCCTGCGGCACCGCCGACAGCGACGTGAGCATGACGCCATGCAACAGTCCCACGACGCCCACGCCTTCCGTGGGAAGTACGGGGATGGATTCAGGTGCGACGGGCGGGTCGTCAGTGCTTCGCACGGACGGCGCCCGCGGCCGGCCCGTGGCGGGCCCACAGGTCGCGCAGGACCCGCGGGCGCAGCCGCTCCTTCTGGATGAGCGCGACGGCGCCAGACTCGGCGGCCAGCGCCCGCAGATCCTCCGCGTTGTCGCCGGAGACGAGCACGACGACGGCGCCCGGCTGCTGGTCGGCCAGCCGCCGCGCGGTCTCCAGCCCGTCCAGCCCCGG
The DNA here is from genome assembly GCA_016215085.1 of Solirubrobacterales bacterium. Lineage (GTDB taxonomy): Bacteria > Actinomycetota > Thermoleophilia > Solirubrobacterales > Solirubrobacteraceae > Baekduia. The sequence goes on from JACRMD010000008.1 coordinate 3,043, forward strand.
CATGCGGACGTCGAGCAGGACGAGGTCGGGATGCAGCCGCTCGGCGGCGACGAGCGCCTCCACGCCAGATGTCGCCTCCCCGACCAGATCGAACCCGGGCGTGGACTCCAGCAGGGCGCGCGCGACCTCGAGGAAGATCGGCTGGTCGTCGACCGTCAGCACCCGCACGGGCGTCATGACGGCCTCCCGCGCGCGACCCGCCGCGCGGGTACAGTCGCCGCATGCCGATCCGCGTCGCGGTCGCCGAGGACAGCCTGCTCGTGCGCGAGGGGATCTGCGAGCTGCTGTCCACGGAGCCCGACGTCGAGGTCGTGGCCGCGGTGGGCGACCTCCCCGCGCTGGAGCAGGCGGTGCGCGACCTCGCGCCCGAGGTCGTGCTCACCGACATCCGGATGCCGCCGACCAGCACGGACGAGGGCATCCGGCTGGCGATGGACCTGCGCGACAGCAGCCCGGAGACCGGCGTGGTGGTTCTCAGCCAGCACAGCGACCCGGCCTACGCGCTCGCGCTGCTCGAGCGCGGCTCGGACCGGCGCGCCTACCTGCTCAAGGACCGCATCCACAACCGCGCCGAGCTGCTGGCCGCGATCCGCGCGGTGGCCGCGGGCGGCTCCATGATCGACCCGAAGATCGTCGAGGGCCTCGTCGCCGCCCGCAACCGCGCCGAGCACTCGCCGCTCAACGAGCTCACGCCGCGCGAGCACGAGGTCCTCGGCGAGATCGCCAAGGGCAAGAGCAACGCCGCGATCGGGGAGGAGCTCTTCCTCACCAAGCGGGCGGTCGAGAAGCACATCAACTCGATCTTCATGAAGCTCGGCCTGGCCGACGCCGAGGACGTCAGCAAACGGGTCAAGGCCGCGCTGCTGCTCCTCGCCGAGGAGGCCGGTCAGTCGGTCATGGGCCGCCACGACCATCCGTGAACCCGTTCAGGTCCCCAGGACCTTCGCCTTCGCCGCCGCGAACTCCTCGTCGGTGAGGACGCCGCGGTCGCGAAGGTCGGCCAGCTCGTTGAGCCGCTGGATCGGGTCGGTGGACGGCGCCGCGGCGGGCGGCGGCGGAGGCGGCGGCGCGTACTGCTGCGGCGGCTCCTCGTAGGCCGGCGCCTCCTGCGCGGCCCACTTGTTGGCCTGGCGGCGCGAGACGCGGTTGCTGACGGCGGTCGCGGTGCCGGCGACGGCGGCGGTGCGGGCGACGCCACGGAGCAGACCCGGCATGGATCAGCCCTCCTTGGGGGTCGTGCCCTCGGCCGCGTCGAGCGCGGCGAGGATCGCTTGGACGGGGATGCGGCCGCTGGCGACCAGCTGGCCGCCGTTGCGGCGGACGGCCGTGGCGAACGGGGCGGCCCAGCGGTTCTCCCAGACGAGCACCGCGGCTGCGCTGCCCGGCTCCAGGACGCTCGCGGCGTCCTCGAGGTCACCCTGGTCCAGCAGGCCGGACGAGGCGCCGGCGAAGACGGCGAACGGGCTGTCGGGCCCGAGGGCGCTCACGTCGAGCGCGCCGACGGTGCCGTCCTCGTCCTTGGCCATCAGGGCCATGTCGATGATGCGGATGATCCCCCGGTCGACGAGGTCCAGCAGCAACGGCATGGCCTCGCCCGAGGGCTGGCGGCCGGGCCACTCCAGGACGATGTAGTCGACGGGGCCCATCTCCTCGAGCTGCTCACGGCCCGAGGTCACTGCTGAGCTGGTCATGCGCGGTCTCCTCTCGCGGTCACGCGGGTGGGCTTGTCGGGAACGTAGGCCGGGGCTCCGGCGCCGTCATCACCTGCTTGGGGTGATCCGGGCTCCTGGAGCATCCGGCGCCAGCCCAGGAGCAGGTCGTGGACGGCGGCGGCCCCCACGATCGGCTCCGCGGGCAGCGGCAGCGACGGCGGCGACAGGACGAAGGCGCGCGTCTGCGGGCCGCCCAGGCCGCCGTGGAAGGAGATGAGCTCCTCGAACGCGCAGCCCTCGTCGAGGGCCGGGTCGTAGAAGCTGCCGACGAGGACGTCGGGGCAGTGCGCGAAGCCGTCGGTCCGGCGGAGGTGCAGCGCCGCCGTCGGCGCGAACGGCGCCAGCGGGTCCTCGCCGTCGACGCGCCCGTCGCGCAGCCATCGCTCGCCGCGGGGGCCGAGCACGACCGCGCCGCCGTCGGCGCAGCGCACCATCACCCAGCCGATGTGCTCGTGACCGCGCAGCGCGGGCAGCAGCCGCGGGTGGCGCTCGTCGAGCTCCTCGCGCGTGAGCCGCTGCGGCGACTCCATCAGGTAGACGAGCCCGAGGTTGCCCGACCCGAGGACCACGACGTCGCGGCCCGAGACGTCGTTCTTGGGGACCTTGGGGGCCTTGCGCCCGCTGGCCTCGCGCACCGCCTGCCCGACCATCGCCGGCTGCTCGTCGCCGCCCTCGATGCCGGCGACGTCGCGGCGCTCGACCGAGCGCGCGACGAGGTCGTCGAGCCCGTAGCCGTGGCGCTGCTGGAACGTCGCGCCCTGCGTCTGGCCGTGGTCGGAGAGCACGACGATCTCGTAGGGCCGCGGCGCGTAGCGGCGCGCGCGGGCGATGCGCGCGAACTGCTTGTCGAGCTTGCGCAGCGCCTCCAGCGTGTCGGCGCGCATGAGGCCGGAGTGGTGGGCGACCTCGTCGTAGCTGGCGAAGGTCGCGTACACCGCGGGGCGCCCGTGCATCATGTCCGACAGGACGCCGAAGACCACCAGGTCGCGGATCACCACGCACATCGCGGCCCGCATGAAGGGGTAGGCGCCGCCGCGATGGCCGCGCGGGCGCACGTCGCGGCGCACGGCGCGCAGGGCGGCCGTCGCCTCCAGGGCCACCTCCCAGAAGAACAGGACCAGCGCGCGCGTCACGTTGAAGCCGTTGGCCAGGAACGCGCGGTAGCCGGGGTTGGCGCCCTTCTCCGCCTCGGTGCGGCTGACGGTGAGGATCGTCTCGTCGGCCTCGCCGGAGAGCAGGTTGCCGCGGCTGGCCCCGCCGGCGGCGAGCAGGCCGTTGCCGTCGGCGTGGCGGCGCTCGATCTCGGCGCAGTCGGCGGGCGAGGAGCACACGAGCATCCGCCCGTGCTCCTTCTCGACCCAGCGGAAGGCGGGGATGTCCTCGTTGGAGCCGAGCAGGATCCCGGCCTGGCTGGCGCCGGTCTGGGAGGAGAGGTCGGTCTCCCACTCCGTCAGCCGGAACCCGTCCTCGGCGATCCAGCTCGCCATCGCCGGCGCGCTGCCGTCGCGCATCGCGTCGCGCAGCACCGGCAGCGCGAGGCCGTCGATCTCCAGGAACACGATGCCCGGCACGTCGGTGCGCGCGCCGCCGCCCTGGCGGCGGGCGATGCGGCGCGTCACGCGCAAGGTGTAGGTGTCGTCGTCGTCGGTGCCGAGGAGCACCTGCAGGACGATGCTCACCGCCGCCATCACCAGCGAGGCCAGCAGCGCATCGCCGAAGGCGTCCACGCGGATCTCGTCGGGCAGCAGCTCGGCCGCCAGCAGGAGCAGCAGCGCGTCGGCGACGAGCACCAGGACGAAGCCGGTCAGCAGCGTCAGCGGCAGCCGCAGCGCCGCCACGACCGGCGGCACCACGGCGTTGAGGATCGCGACGACCGCGGCGGTGAGGAGCGCCGCGCCGGTGCGTTCCAGTCCGACGCCGGGCAGGAGGGCCGCCGCGACGGCCAGGGCGGCGGCGGCGGTCACCCACGACACGAGCAGACGCCAGGGCCGGAACCGGGGAGTCGTCGGCTCCCATCGCACCGGCTCGCCGTATGCACGCGCGGTCATGGCCTCCTGACCTTGGTCGCGGCGCGCGCCGCGGGCAAGGGTGCGCGCATCCCTCCCCGGCACCCCCCGTGCACGTGGGATCGCCGGATCACCCGGATCGGGCGATGCGCCCGCGGGCCTGGCGGGTGCATCGTCGGTGCCAGTTGCACCCCACGAACTTGGAGGGACCATGTCCGCCACCTCCGCCGGACCCGCGCCGACCCGCTCGGCACGGGCGGCTGAAGCCCACGACGCCGAGCACGGCTCGGGCTGGGTCGCCTTCGCGGGCACGATGCTCGCGATCGTCGGCACGCTGAACGTGATCTACGGCATCGCCGCCATCGACGACGCCAACGTCTACGTGGGCGACGCGAAGTACGTCTTCGCCGACCTCAACACCTGGGGCTGGCTGCTGCTGATCGTCGGCGCGGTCCAGTTCCTCGCCGCCTTCGGCATCTGGAACCGCGCGCCGTGGGCGCGCTGGATCGGCGTGCTGTCGGCCAGCGGCAACGCGATCCTGCAGCTGCTGTTCCTGCCCGCGTTCCCGTTCCTGTCGCTGGCGCTGCTGGCGATCGACGTCCTGGTGATCTACGGGCTCGTCGCCTACGGCGGCCGCCGCCAGGCGATCTAGGAGGAGACCGTCATGACGAGCCAGTCGATGCCTCTCCCCCGCGGGCGACGCTGGCTCGTCCGCGGCATCCTCCTGCTGGCGACCCTGGTCGCCTTCCTGTCCATCTTCGCCGTCTGGGCCAACCGCCAGGTGCTCGACGCCGACAACTGGGCGGACACCAGCACGGAGCTGCTGCAGGACCCGGCGATCCAGACGCAGGTGTCCGCCTACCTGGTCGACCAGGTCTACACGCAGGTCGACGTCGCGGGCGAGCTCGCGACGGCCCTGCCGACGCGGCTGAAGCCGCTCGCCGGCCCCGCCGCCGGGGGCCTGCGCCAGCTGGCCGAGAACCGCACCGTCCGGCTGCTCAACCGGCCGCGCGTGCAGGACGCCTGGCGCCAGGCCAACAAGCTGACCGCCGAGCAGTTCATCGCGATCGCCGAGGGCAAGTCGCGTGCGATCCTCGTCAACGGGAACGCCGTCGTGCTCGACCTGCGCCAGGTCGTGGTCGACCTGGTCCAGCGCCTCGGCGGCTCGGGCCGGATCGCCGGGAAGGTGCCCGAGAGCGCGGGCAAGGTCAAGATCATGGACGCGCAGCAGGTCACCGCGCTCCAGGACGCCGTGGGCGCGCTGAAGGGCCTGTCGGCCGTCCTGCCCGGCCTGGCCATCGCGCTCTACGCCCTCGCCGTCTTCCTCGCCCGCGGGCGACGGCGCCGCACGCTGATGTACGCCGGCACCGGCTTCGTCGTCGCGGGGGCCCTGGCGCTGGTGCTGCGCAACGTCGGTGGCGGCTACGTCGTCGACGAGCTGGCCCCGACGGCGAGCGTCGAGCCGGCGGTCAGCGCCGTCTGGGAGATCGGCACCGGGATGCTGCGCGACGTCGCCCAGGCCGCGATCATCATGGGGCTGCCGGTCGTGGCCGCCGGATGGGTGGCCGGGCCGACCTCGTCGGCGACCGCCATCCGCCGCGCCGCCGCCCCGTGGCTGCGCACCCGTCCCGACCTCGCCTACGGCGGCCTCGCCGTCGTGCTGCTCTGATGATCGGGCTGGCGGTGGCCGGCATGGTCGTGCTGCGCCGCCAGGTCGAGGCCGAGTTCCCGGGCGCGGCGCCCGCGGGCGACCTCGGGCTGTCGCTGCGCACCGGCGCGGCGCGGGCGGTCCACGCCGTGCGCTCGGCCGGGAGCCGCGCACCGGAGGCCGTGGTGCGGCCGGCGCCGCGCCGCAGCCGGGTGGAGGAGCTCGAGCGCCTCGCCGAGCTCCACGACCGCGGCGCGCTGAGCGATGCCGAGTACGCAACCGAGAAGGCCATGCTGAACCAGAAGGAGGTCGTGGGATGAGGTTGCGGATCGTGGTCGCGGCGCTGGCGGCCGCCCTGGTGCTCGCCGGCTGCGGCGAGTCCGACCAGGAGAAGGCGCAGAGCAAGGTGTGCGACGCGCGCGCCGAGATCTCCAAGCAGGTGGACGCGCTCAAGGCGCTCACGCCCTCGACCGTGACGATCGACCAGGTCAAGCAGAGCGTCGACGCCATCGGCAGCTCGCTCAAGGACATCGCCGACGCCCAGGGCGACCTGAGCGACGAGCGACGCTCGCAGGTGCAGGAGGCCAACCAGGCCTTCTCGGAGCAGATCAAGGGCATCGGCAGCTCGCTGCTGCAGAGCACGTCGGTCGCCGACGCCAGGACGCAGCTGCAGCAGGCGGTCACCCAGCTCGGCGAGTCCTACAACAGCTCGCTGGCCAGGGTCGACTGCGGCTGAGGCCGCACACGCAGGCCGCGGGTCGTGCCCGCCTCCCCACGGAGGCGGGCACGCGCCCTTGTCCGGCCCCCCGCAGCGGCGGGACGCTGGGGACGACCGATGAGCGCGCCCCACGCCCTCCTCCCCGATCCCGCGCCCGCCGCCGCCCCGCGGCCGGCCGGACGACTGCGGCTGGCACGCTCGTCGCCCGTCCCCCGGCCGGTGCGCGGCACCGTCGCGCGGCCGCGGCTCGTCCGCACGCTGCTCGACGACACGCAGGCGCTCGCCGCCCTCGTCGCGCCGGCCGGGTACGGGAAGACCACGCTGCTCGCGCAGTGGCGCGACCACGACCCGCGCCCGTTCGCGTGGGTCGAGCTCACGACGGCGCTCGACGACCCGCGGCGGCTCCTGGAGGCCGTGTCCGGCGCGCTGTGCGACCTGCGGCCGCTGCCCGCCGAGGCCGTCGCCCCGCAGGCCGGGCCCGACGACCTCCTGCGCGCGCTCGGCCAGCGCCCGGCGGTGCTCGTCCTCGACGACCTCCACCTGCTGCGGTCCCGCGCGGCGCGCGCCGTGGTCGCCCGGCTGGCGCTCGGCATGCCGCAGGGCTCGACGCTGGCGATCGCCTCGCGCCGCGAGCCCGCGCTGCCGCTCGGCCGGCTGCGCGCCCAGGACGACGTCGTCGAGCTGCGCGCCGGGGCGCTGGCCCTGACCCGCGGCGAGGCGAGCCAGCTCCTGCTGCGCGCGGGACTGCGGCTCTCGGCCGACGTGGCCGCCCGGCTGGTCACCCTCGCCGACGGCTGGCCCGCCGCCCTGCAGCTGGCGGTCCGCGCGCTGCGCGAGCAGCCCGACGCCGCGGCGGCGGCCGCGGCCTTCGGCGGCGACGACGCGATCGTCGCCGGCTTCGTCCGCGAGGAGCTGCTCGCCGGGCTGGACGACGAGGACCGCGCCTTCCTGCGGCGCGCCGCGGTGCTCGACCCGCTGCGCGACGACGCCTGCGATGCGGTGCTGGGGACCGGCGACGCCGGCGCGGTGCTGCGCCGGCTGGCGCGGGCGGGCGTGCCGCTGCAGCCGCTGGACCGCGCCCAGACCGCCTTCCGCCTGCACCCGCTGGTGGCCCAGGCGCTGCGGGGCGAGCTGCGCGCGGCCGACGCCCGGCTCGCGCCCGAGCTGCACCGGCGCGCGAGCGCCTGGCACGAGCGGGAGGGCGAGCTCGAGGACGCGGTGGAGCACGCGCTGGCCGCCCGCGACACCGACCGCGTCGCCGCGCTGCTGGCCGCGCACGTCCCGGCGCTGGTCGGCGGCGGGCGCACCGCGCTCATCGAC
>JACRMD010000009.1 GCA_016215085.1 Solirubrobacterales bacterium
GGCGCTCATGCGCCTGCTGACGGCCGGCGACGCCGGCGGCGTGGTCGTGCGGCGCCTGCTGCCGCTGGCGATCGGCCTGCCGCTGGTGCTCGATGCCGTGCGCCTCGGCTTCGCGCAGGCGCGGCTGGGCGACGAGCGGACCGCCGACTGGCTGTACGCGTTCCTGGTCCTCGCGCTCCTGACGCTCGTCGTCCTGCGCCTCGGCGCCGCGCTGCAGCTGGCCGAGCGGCGGCGGCGCGCGACGGAGGACCGGCTGCGGGCCAGCGAGTCGCTCTCGCGCGCGATCTTCGACACGGCCAGCGACGCGATCGTCTGCTTCGGCCACGACGGCCGCATCACCCGCTTCAACCGCGCCGCCGAGCAGCTGCTGGGGTGGCCCGCGGGCGAGGCCGTCGGCCGCGCGTTCACCGCGCTGCTGCCCGAGCGCCACCACGCCGTCGCCGCGGCCGCGCGCGAGGTCCGCACCGTCGAGGTGCAGGCCCTGCGGCACGACGGGGGCGAGGTCGACGTCGAGCTCTCGCTTGGCGCCTTCCAGCAGGGAGAGCAGCAGGGCCACACGGCGATCCTGCGCGACATCACCGGCCGCAAGCGGCTGGAGGAGGTCCTGCGCGTCGACGCCGAGCGGCTGGGCCGTGTCGTGGCGGCGCAGACCTCGATCGTCTCCGCCGGCGGCTCGGGCGGCGAGCTGCTCGAGGTCGTCGCCCAGCGCGCGGCCGACCTCGTGGGCGCCGACGGCGCCGTGGTGGAGATGCCCGACGGCGACGAGCTCGTCTACCGGGCGGCGGTCGGCGCGGCGGCCGGCCACTACGGCCTGCGCGTCCGCGCGGGCGGCAGCCTCTCCGGCGAGGCGCTGCGCACCGGGCTGACCCTGCACTGCGCCGACACCGAGCAGGACGCGCGGGTCGATCGCGACGCCTGCCGGCGCATCGGCATCCGCTCGATGATCTGCGTCCCGCTGCGCCACCGCCACGACGTGGTCGGCGTCCTCAAGGTGCTCTCCGCGCGGGCGCACGCGTTCGCCGAGCGCGACGAGCGCACGCTGGAGCTGCTCGCCGGCCTGATGGGCTCGTCGCTGCACCGCAGCCGTGTCGAGGGCCGGCTCGCCGCGCACCACGCCGTGTCGCACGCCCTCGCCCAGGCCGACGGCCTGGAGCACGGCCTGACCGCGATGCTCCACGGCGTCGCCGCGCAGCTCGGGCTCGACGCCGGCGCCGTCTTCCTGCGCACCCCCGACCAGCGCGGCATCGCGTGCGCGGCGGTGTGGCACGACCCGCAGCTGCCCGCGGCGCCGTTCGCGGACGCCTGCCGCGACACCCCCGCGGTCAGCGCCGCGGGCCTGGCCCGCCGCGTCTGGGGCAGCTGCCTGTCGGCGTGGGTCGAGGACCCGCCCGCCGGCGACGAGGACCCGCTGCTGCGCGCCGCGGCCGCCATCGGCCTGCGGACGCTCGCGTGCGTGCCGATCGTCAGCCACGGCGAGGCGCTCGGCGCGATCACCTTCGGCACGCGCGAGCGCCACCCGTCCGACACCGGCACGCTCGCCCTGCTGGAGGGCCTCGCGGCCCAGGCCGGCCAGTTCGTGCAGCGCAACCGCGCGGAGGAGCGCATCGCCCGCCAGGCGGCGAACCTCGCCGCGGTCGTCGGGCTCGGCCGCGAGGTCTCGCGCCTGCGCGACCCGGCCGTCGTCCGCCCGCTGCTGGTCCGCGCGATCGCCGAGATCGCCGACGCGCCGCAGGTCATGCTGCTGGAGCCGCGCGGCGGCGACCGCCTCGTCGCCACCGCGATGCACGGCCACCACCTGCCCGAGGGGCTCTCGCTCCCGCTCGACCAGCCGTCGCTGGCGGCCGAGGTGTTCGCGTCGGGCCGGGGGCGGTTCGCCGGAGACGGCCAGCAGGCGCCCGGCGCCGCGCACCAGCTCGCCCGGGACAGCGGCCTGCACGCGGCCCACGTGGAGCCGGTGCTGCGCGACGGCCTGCCGGTCGGCGTCCTGCACGTCGCGTGGGCCGAGCCGCGCCGCCACGACCCGCACGGCACCGGCGCGCTCGTCGCGCTGCTCGCGGCCGAGGTCGCCTCGGTGATCGAGCGCTCCGACCTCGTCGCCGCGCTGGACGCCACCGCCCGGACGGACCAGCTCACCGGCGTGCCCAACCGCCGCGCCTGGGACGAGGAGCTGCCGCGCGAGCTCGCGCGCGCCGGCCGCGCGGGCACCGCCCTGTCGGTGGCCGTGATCGACCTCGACCACTTCAAGGCCTACAACGACGAGCACGGCCACCCGGCGGGCGACCGGCTGCTGCGGGAGGCGACGGCCGCGTGGTCCGCGCGCCTGCGCACGACCGACCTGCTGGCCCGCTACGGCGGGGAGGAGGTCGCGGTGCTGCTCCCCGAGAAGTCGCGGAGTGGGACGGCCAGGAGCCGCCCGAGGCGGTGGTCGCGCGCGCCGACGCCGCGCTCTACGAGGCCAAGCACGGCGGTCGCGACCGCGTGGTCGCCGCGCGGCCGCCCGCGCCGCGCCCCGCGGCCTAGCGACCCCGCGCTAGCCTCGGCGTCGTGGCTGTTCGGGACGGGTCGCCCTCGCCTGCCGTGGCCGGCGGGCTGCCGGTCCTCGACCGCGTGCCGCCGATCGGCATCGTCGTCGCCGGCATCTCGACGATCCAGTTCGGCGCCGCGCTGGCCGCGACGCTCTTCGACGATCTCGGCGCCTCGGGCACCTCGCTGCTGCGGCTCGGCTTCGCGGGGCTGATCATGGCCGTGCTCGTGCGGCCGGACCCGCGCGGGCACAGCACCGCGGACCTGCGGCTCATCGCCGCCTTCGGCCTGTGCCTCGGCTTCATGAACCTCACGTTCTACGAGGCGCTCGAGCGGCTGCCGCTCGGCGTCGCGGTGACGATCGAGTTCGCCGGCCCGCTCGGCGTCGCGGTCTTCACCTCGCGGCGCCGCCTCGACCTCCTCTGGGCCGGTCTCGCCGCGCTCGGCATCGTCCTGCTCGCCGACCCGTTCGGCGACTCCCTCGACCCGCTCGGGCTGGCGCTGATCCTCGCGGCGGCCGGGTTCTGGGCCAGCTACATCCTGCTCGCCCAGCGGGCGGGCAAGGTCTTCCCGGGCGCGCAGGGCGTGGCGCTGGCGATGATGATCGCGGCGCTCGTGCCGATCATCCCCGGCGTGGCGCAGGGCGGGGCGGAGCTGCTCGAGCCGCAGTGGCTGGCGATCGGCGCGGCCGTCGCGCTCATGTCGAGCGTCATCCCCTACACCTTGGAGACCGAGGCGCTGCGGCGGCTGCCGGCCAACGTCTTCGGCGTGCTCATGAGCCTGGAGCCTGCGCTGGCGGCGCTCGCGGGCTTCATCGTGCTCGGCCAGGCGCTCGGCGGGCTCGACCTGGCGGCCATGGCGCTGGTGGTCACGGCGAGCATCGGCGTGTCGCGCACCGGCGTGCCCGCCGCCCCCGAGGTGTAGCGGGCTACGCGGCCAGCACGTCGCCGACGCCGAGGTCCAGCGCCTCGAGCGCGGCGACCGCGTCGGGGTGGAACTGCGTGCCGACGTTGCGACGGACCTCGGCCAGCGCCTGGTCCTCGGGCATCGGCGCGCTGTAGACCCGGGCGCCGGTCATCGCGTCCCACGCGTCGGCCAGCGCGAGCAGGCGGGCGCCCTCGCTGATCCCCTCGCCGGCCAGGCCGTCGGGGTAGCCGCCGCCGTCGTGGCGCTCGTGGTGGCCGCGCACCCAGGCGACCTGCTCGTCGTCGAGGACCTCGCCCGCGATGCGGGCGCCGAGCTCGCTGTGGCGCTTGACCGCCGCGTACTCCTCGTCGGTCAGGCGGCCGGGCTTGGAGAGGATCGCGTCGGGGAGGCCGATCTTGCCGACGTCGTGGACGAGCGCGGCGTCGCGCAGCCGCGCGACGCGGTCGCAGCTCCAGCCGCGCGCCTCGGCCAGCCGGCACGCCAGCTCGGCGACGCGCTCGGAGTGGCGGATCGTCGCGGGGTCCTTGGCGTCGATCGCCCGCGCCAGCGCGCGCACCGCGGCCAGCGCGCGCGAGCGCTCCAGCCGCTCGGCGCGGTCGGCGGCCGAGAGCTCGGCCACGATCTCGGGGTCGTAGCGGTAGCAGGCGTCGCGGCCGTGCTCCTTGGCCCAGTACAGGGCGCCGTCGGCGAGGCGCACGAGCTCCTCGGCGTCGCCGGCCTGCGAGAGGTCGCAGACGCCGGCCGAGCAGGTCAGCTCCCCCGCGCCGGGGAACGGCGCGGCGCCGACGGCGGCGCGCAGGCGCTCGGCGGCCTGGTGCGCGGCGACGGCGTCGGTGCCCGGGAGGACGACGGCCAGCTCGTCGCCGCCGATGCGCGCGGCGACCTCGCCCTCGCGGGCCGCGCCGACGATGCGCCGCGCGGTCTCGGCCAGGACGGTGTCGCCGACCACGTGGCCGAGCGCGTCGTTGATCTCCTTGAAGCGGTCGAGGTCGAAGACGGCGACCGACAGCGCGCGGCCGTGGCGGCGCGCGAGCGCGACCTCCTCGCGCAGGCGCTCGTGGAAGGCACGGTGGTTGAGCAGGCCGGTGAGCGGGTCCGTCGTCGCCTGGGCCTCCAGGCGGGCCCGGGCGTCGGCGTTGCTGATGGCCAGCGCGACCAGCTCGGCGAAGCGCCCGAGGCGCTGCTCGGCGTCGCGGGGCAGGTCGCGGCGGCTGACCGACGAGGCGACCACGGCGCCCCAGATGCGGCCGCCGGCGCGGACCGGCGCCGCGACGCGCTGGAGGACCGGCGGCAGCGTCGGCACGCCGTCGCGCTCGTCGAAGCGGGCGGGGACGCCGGTGGCGCGGACACAGTCCACGGCGCTGCCGGGCGCGATCGCGACGCGCTGGCCCTCTAGGGGCGCCTGGCGGGCGTCGCGCAGCCACTGGCCGAGCACCGTGATGTGGCGGTCGTCCTCGAAGCGCACGACCACGCCGCCGTCCACGCCGAGCAGCCCCGCGATCTCCCGGCCGGTGACGCGGCTGACCTCCTCGAGCGAGCCCGAGGCGGCCACGGCCGTCGCCACGCGCCGCAGGGCGGCGTCCTCGCGCGCCAGGCGTCGGAGGTCCTCGACGGCGCTGGTGCGCTCGGCCACGACGGAGGAGATCGTCAGCAGGCCGCCGGTGATCATGGTGGTGAAGACCTGCAGCTGCAGCAGCGCGTCGTCGTCGCCGCCGTCGGCGAACGGGCCCGCGCCGGTGCGGGTGACGACGATCGCCGTGACGGCGACGGCGAACCCGGCGGCGGCCGCGGTGACCGTGCTGTGGCGCAGCGCGAGCCACAGCAGCAGCGGCAGCATGAGCCAGATCCGCGGCGAGCTCGACTGCAGGACCACCACCTCGACCGCGACGAGCAGCACGATGCCCACCGCGGCCTCGACGGCGCGCCGGCCGTCGCGCCGCCCGCCGTCGAAGGCGCGCAACAGCAGCGGCAGGACGAGCAGGATGCCGAGCAGGTCGCCGAGCGCCCAGGTCGGAAGCCCGGTGGAGAGCGACGGGATGCTGCCGCCGGCGTAGAGCGCGGTCCCGCCGACGAGCGCGTTCTGGACGGCGACGAGCGTGGCGACCACGAAGAGGACGAGCGTGTCGCGCAGGTCGCCGAAGCGCGTCCCCGGCGCCACGCGGGCCAGGAGCCACGCGCCGAGCAGCGCCTGCACGGTGTTGGACCCGGCGTTGGCCAGCGCGAACGGGAGCTCGGCACCGCCGACGAGGTTGTTGGCCAGCGCGCCGGCCGGGACGCCGGGCCACAGGCCGAGCCCGCCGCGCAGCAGCGCCGCGATCGAGACGCCGGCCGCGAACCAGATCGCGGGCTGGTGCCCGTCGAGGACGATCTGCTGGTGGGTCAGCCGGCCGACGGTGAAGACCGCCACGGCGAGGCCGAGGACGGGCAGCCGGCGGCGCAGGGCGGCGGCGGGGGACACTCTTGGTGCGTCGGCGTCCGCACAAGGACGCTTGAGGCTGCCGCGGCAGGTCGTCCGGTGCCGGACGAATGCGCCACGCGTCGTCGTGGAACGCCATGGGCCATGCGCATCGTCGCCGCCATCGTGACCGCCGTGTGCTGCACGCTGGCGGGCTACGCCGGCACCACCGCGCTGCGCGGTGGCGACAGCCTCGACCCCACCGCCGCCCCGGCGCGCGCCGGGGAGGTCCCGAGCGCCGCGCGCAAGGTGCGCCACCACGCGTGGGAGCGCGCGGCCGGGCGCCCGGCCCCCGCGGCCACGGCGACGGCGACGGCGCCGGCGCCGGTGGCGCAGCCCGTCGTCGCGCAGACCGCCTCGGCGCCGGCGCCCAAGCCGGAGAAGAAGGCCAAGCCGAAGCACGGGCGCAAGGCCGCCGAGCGCGCGCCCGAGGCCGTCGGCGACGAGCCCCAGGAGTCCGGCGAGGACGGCGCGCTCGCCGACCGCACGGGCGGCTCGGTCGTGATCGTCGAGGAGGACTAGCCGGGCGCTAGCCGACGGCGTCGAGCCACTCGCGCATCGACGTGTGGTGCAGCGCGTGCTCGCCCGAGTCCAGCTCGTGGCGCAGCTCGCCGAGGAGCCCGAAGCGCTCGGCGACGACGTTGTGCTGGTGGATGGTCTCCAGGTTCTCCTGGCGCGCGGAGACGAACGCGCTGCCGTCGAGCTGCGGGTAGCGGTCGATGACGCCGCGGACCATCTCGCGCACGCAGTCCTCGACGAACCGCGGGCGGCGATGGGCCTTCTCGACGACGGCGCCCTCGTCGGAGCGCTTCATCAGCTCGTAGATCTCCGAGGACATCGAGTCCTCGACGATGGCCAGCAGCGCCGCGGCGTCGAGGTCCTCGTCGCAGCTCTCCGGGCAGCCGATGTGCAGCGTGCCGAGCCCGCGCTGGTTGTGCGTGGCGACGGGAACGGCCTCGAAGATGCGCTCGATCTGCCCGTCGTCGAAGCCGTCCTCGGTGAGCCGCTCGCGCGCCCTGCCGGCGACGAGCTGCTGGGCGCAGGGGCACGCGGTCATGCCCTGCGCGGCGACGCCGACGAGGCGGCGCGTGCCGGCCTCGGTCGCCACCGCGGTGCCGTAGAGCGTGTAGAGCTCCTGCGTCTGGATGCCGCTCACGGGCGCGGGCTTGTGCTCGGGGTAGCGGGCGGCGATCGTCACCTCGGCGCGCTTGGCGTCCTGGCGGTCGCGGACCGTCTCGGCGATGCGCTGGGCCAGCTGCTCGGCGCGGAACGCGGACTGCCCGAGGATGACCTCGCCGATGGCGTCGTTGACGACCTCCTCGAAGCGGGACATGTGCGCGCCCTTCTGCTTCGGGCCCAGGTCGACGAAGCACTCGAGCTTGGCCCAGTAGAGCTCCTCGCGGCCGTCGCGCCGGATGCGGATGACCTTCTCGACGCCCGTGACGCCCACCCGCGACAGCGACACGTGGATCGTCGGACGCTGGTTCTGGACGTCGGGAGAGGTGGTGGAAACGTCGAGAGATGCCATGGCTCCTCGTGAGGCTAGCGAGAGGTTGTGCTATCAATGCGCGCGTCGGCTACGAGTCACCCCGCCTACGAGCGCAAGGGACATCTGGCTCAGCCCCCGCGGTGTGCACCGCAAGGCATCGAGGACTCGATGCGTTCATGGAGTGAGGGATTGGAGAGGGCCGCCAAGAGGTTGTCGGCCTTCATGGAGCACGTCCAGAAGGATCGGGGTTGAGCACCAAGACCGACGTACTGCTCGCCGACGAGGCACCCATCGTGGAGCTCGAGGAGCTTCGCGCGCTCATCCAGGAAGGCCAGGAGCGCGGCTTCGTCACGATCGAGCAGATCACCACGTGCCTCGAAGAGGTCGAGGTCAGCAAGGAGCAGGTCACCGAGCTCCACGCGTACCTCGACGAGCACGGCATCGCGGTGGTCACGAACGACGGCAAGCCCGTCGCCTACGAGACCGCCCGCGTCGAGGCACAGGCCGAGGACCGCCAGTCGCCCCAGCCGGCCGAGTCGCGCAAGAAGCCCGAGATCGACCTGACGGTCGAGCCGAGCCTCGACTCGCTGCGGCTGTACCTGCGCTCGATCGGGCGCGTGGCGCTGCTGACGGCCGAGCAGGAGGTCTCGC
This sequence comes from Solirubrobacterales bacterium, assembly GCA_016215085.1. Lineage (GTDB taxonomy): Bacteria > Actinomycetota > Thermoleophilia > Solirubrobacterales > Solirubrobacteraceae > Baekduia. Next base: position 8,046 of record JACRMD010000009.1, read on the forward strand.
TCGCCAAGCGCATCGAGCGCGGCGACATGGAGGCCAAGCAGCAGATGGTCGAGGCCAACCTGCGCCTCGTCGTCTCCATCGCCAAGGGCTACCTCGGCCGCGGCCTGACGTTCCTGGACCTCATCCAGGAGGGATCGCTGGGCCTCATCCGCGCCGTCGAGAAGTTCGACTACCGCCGGGGCTACAAGTTCTCCACCTACGCGACGTGGTGGATCCGCCAGGCGGTCACGCGCGCGATCGCGGACAAGGGGCGGACGATCCGCATCCCCGTCCACATGGTCGAGAAGCTCAACAAGGTCGTGCACGTCGAGCGCCAGCTCGTGCAGTCGCTCGGCCGCGAGCCCTCGCCCGAGGAGATCGCCAACGAGCTCGACTGCACGCCGCGCGAGGTGCGCGACATCCTGCGCATGAGCCAGCAGCCGATCTCGCTCGAGAAGCCGATCGGCGAGGAGGAGGAGTCCGAGCTCGGCGACTTCGTCGAGGACCAGACCGCGGAGTCCCCCTTCGAGATCGCGGCGGAGAACCTCCGCAAGGAGAACGTCCACCGCGCGCTGGCGGCGCTCCCGCAGCGCGAGCGCGAGGTCATCGAGATGCGCTTCGGCCTCACGGGCGGCCGACCGCGTACCCTTGAGGAGGTCGGGCGCGCCTTCAACGTCACGCGAGAGCGCATCCGCCAGATCGAGAACCACACCTTGAAGAAGCTCGAGTCGCTCCCGGAGGCCCAGCGCCTCAGGGATGCGTCCTAGAGTCTCCGGGGGCACTTCCCGGAGGAGGAGAGGGGTCAGAGGGGCGCGCTGGGGAGCGCGCCCCTCACTCTCTCTGGGCCCCGCCCCCGCGCGCTCGCCGGCCCGCCGCGAGGCGGGCACTGTCTGCCGCCTACTGCCGCGTGAGCGCCTGCACCAGCGCGGTGCGGCAGCCGCTGTAGGCCTCGCTCTGCTCCTCCAGGCCGCGCAGCGCGCGCAGCAGCTCGGGGCGCGTCGCCTGCTGGTCGATCCAGCCGTCCACGCAGTCGACGGCCAGCGACTGCGCCCGGTCGGGCACGGCCGCGGCCACGCCCGCGGTCCCGGTCGGCACGGGCGTGGCGCGCGGCGCCTGCACGGCCCGGGGCCCGCGATCGGGCACCGGGTCGGCAGCCTTGGGCGCGACCGCCGGCACCGCGCCGGCGACGACGACCGCCACGCAGGCGACCTTCGGCGTCGCGGCGGCGGTCAGCGGCTCGATCGCGCTCTGCAGGCGCGCGAGCAGGCCCGGGAACGGCACGAAGACGGCGGCCTCGCGGGCGCGCTTGAGCCCGGCCCGCGCGCGCACGAGCAGCGACTTGACCGCCGGGACGGTGACGTCGAGCTCCTGGGCGATGTCGGCGTAGGTGCGGCCCTCGAGCTCGCGCAGGACCAGCGCGCTGCGCTGGGTGGCCGGCAGCGTCCCGACGCCGGTGACGATCGAGCGCATCTGCTGGCGGCGCTCGACGGCGGCGCCGGCGTCCTCGGCCACCGGGTGCAGGTGGTCCTCGAGCTCGGCGACCGGCGCCCGCCGGCGCGCGGCGACGAGGTCCAGCGCGCAGTTGCGCACGATCCGGTGCAGCCACGGCGCCAGCGCATCGGGGCGCGAGCCGCGCCGCAGCGCGCGGACCGCGCGCACCATCGCGTCCTGCACCGCGTCCTCGGCGTCGCCGGCCGCGATGCCCCGCGCGTAGCGGACGAGCCGCGTGCGGTAGCGGCCGTCGATCTCGGCGAACGCGTCGTCGCTGCCGGCCGCCACGAGGCGGGCCAGCGTCTCGTCCGAGAGCGAGGAGAGGGGCGTCTCGAGGCAGGCCATCCCCCTGTAGACCACCTCGGCGGGCAGAAGGTTGCGGACCTTCGTCCGTCGCTACACTTCCCGCGTCCCACGGCGGGATACCCGAGCGGTCAAAGGGGCCTGACTGTAAATCAGGTGGCTACGCCTTCGCAGGTTCGAATCCTGCTCCCGCCACTGGGGCCATCCACGAAAGCCCAAGTGATCCCCACAAGCCTCGTGCGTCCAACGTTCACGGGGCTTGTGGCGTCTTGGGGTCAAACCGCGCGAGCGCGGCCCCCCCAGGAGTGCCCCCGTTTCGGTGGACACTCGTGGGCTAGGTTTCCTGCTGTTCTTTGTTGATGGAGATGGTCTTCTTCTCGTACTCGATCGGCGAGAGGTAGCCGAGGGTCGATTGTCGTCTCTGGCGGTTATAGAACAACTC
>JACRMD010000018.1 GCA_016215085.1 Solirubrobacterales bacterium
AGACCGCAGAAACACGGAATAGTTCCGGCTTTCTGCGGTCTCGACGGCGTGTTAGGGCACCCGAACACGCGATCCGGTACGGTTCGGCGCCGTGCGAATCCCGACCGCAGCGATCGGTGTTCTGAGCGCCGTCACCCTGGCCGCGTGCGGCGGCGGCGACGAGGGCACTCCGGCGTGGAAGCTGCCGCCGGACAAGCCGGCCGGCCCGGCGCCCGCGGCGGTGGCCGGACGCACCGCCAGCTTCGAGCTGCGCCCCTTCGCCAAGGGCCTGGCGCAGCCCAACCAGCTCGTCGCGCGGCCCGGCGACGACCGCCTCTACGTCGTCGAGCAGGGCGGCACGGTCCGCGTCCTGGGCGCGGACGGGGACGTCGCGCCCGAGCCGTTCCTCAACCTCCGCGACCGCGTCAAGGCCGGCGGCGAGCTCGGCCTGCTCAGCGCGACGTTCACGCCCGACGGGCGGCGGGTCGTCGTGCTGTACACCAACAAGGACGAGGACTCGCGCGTCGTCGCGTACCCGGCCGGCCGCGACGCCGCCGACCGCGACCGCGGCGAGGAGCTGCTCGCCGTCGAGCAGCCCTACGAGAACCACAAGGGCGGCACCGTGCTCTTCGACGAGCGCGGCCGGCTGCTGGTCTCGCTCGGCGACGGCGGCAGCGCGTTCGACCCCGAGGGCAACGGCCAGGACCCGGACGACCGGCTCGGCGGCATCCTGCGCCGCGAGCGCGACGGGTGGCGGACGGTCGCCTTCGGCCTGCGCAACCCGTGGCGGATGAGCTTCGACGACGAGACCGGGATGCTGTGGCTCGGCGACGTCGGGCAGGACCGGGTCGAGGAGGTCGACGCCTTCTTCCTGCCCGAGCAGGGCGTGCCGCTGCCCAACCTCGGCTGGGCCGCCTACGAGGGGCACCTCCCGCTCGGGCGCAAGGAGCTCGCCGACGAGTCCGAGGGCAGGCTGACGTGGCCGCTGACCGAGTACCGCCACCGGGGCGGCCACTGCTCGGTGACCGGCGGCTTCGTCTACCGGGGCGAGGCCATCGACGAGCTGCGCGGCCGCTACGTCTACGGGGACTTCTGCCGCGGGACCATGTGGTCGCTGCGCGCCGCCGCCGCCGAGTCCGGCCGCGACCTCGACGTCCGCCGCGAGGCGGCGCGGCTGCCGGGCCTGGCGTCGTTCGGCGTGGACCGCGACGGCGAGCTGTACGCGGTGTCGATCGAGGGGACGGTGAGCAAGCTCGTGCCCAGTAGGCTTAGGGACACCTAATGGCGACGGTGCAGCTCGACAGGGCCACGAAGCGCTTCGGGTCGACGGTCGCCGTCGACGGCGCGTCGCTGACGGTGCTGAGCGGCGAGTTCGTCGCGCTGCTGGGCCCCAGCGGCTGCGGCAAGACGACGCTGCTGCGCCTGATCGCCGGCTTCGAGGCGCCCGACGAGGGCGTCGTGCGGATCGCGGGCCACGAGGTCGCCGGCGGCACGTGGCAGCCGCCCGAGCGCCGCAACGTCGGCATGGTCTTCCAGGACTACGCGCTCTTCCCGCACCTGACCGTCGCCGAGAACGTCGCCTTCGGCCTCGGCGCCTGCCGCCGCGGCCTGCGCCGCCGCCGCGCCGGCGAGGCCGGCCGCGTCGCCGACGTCCTCGAGCTCGTCGGCCTCCCCGGGCACGGCGCGCGGTTCCCGCACGAGCTCAGCGGCGGCCAGCAGCAGCGCGTCGCGCTCGCCCGCCAGCAGCGCGTCGCGCTCGCCCGCGCGCTGGCGCCCGAGCCGGGCATCGTCTGCCTCGACGAGCCGTGGAGCGCGATCGACCCGCTCCTGCGCGCGCAGCTGCGCGACGAGCTCGCCGACATCCTGCGCACCGCCGGCACGACCGCCCTGCTGGTCACCCACGACCAGGAGGAGGCGCTGGCGCTGGCCGACCGCGTCGCGCTCATGCGCGACGGGCGCATCATCCAGGTCGACGCGCCCGAGCGCCTGTACCACGAGCCCGTCGACCGCTGGTCGGCCGAGTTCGTCGGCGCCGCGAACTTCCTCGGCGGCCGCGTCGCGCGGGGCCGCGCCGTCACCGCGCTCGGCGACCTGCCGGCGCGCGGCGGGGGCGGGGGCACGTGCGACGTGCTCGTGCGCCCCGAGCTCGTGCAGCTCGCGCCCGACGAGGGCGGCGACGCCGTCGTCACCCTGCGCGAGTTCCGCGGCCACGACGTCGTGTACCGGGTGCGCCTGGCCGACGGCACCGACCTCTGGTCGCAGCGGCCGTCCAACGAGGCCGTCCCGCTCGGCGCCCGCGTCAGCGTGCGCCTCGAGGGCGGCCCGGTCGCCGTGTTCCGCTAGCCCTCCCGACCAAGGACCCCATGAAGCGCCTGCTCCCCATCCTGCTCTCCCTGCTCGCGATCGGCGGCGGCCTGGCCGCCTGCGGCGGCGACGACGGCGACAAGCTCACCGTCTACTCGGGCCGCAACGAGAAGCTCATCGGCGACCTGGTCGAGTCCTTCAAGAAGGACACCGGCGTCGACGTCGAGGTCCGCTACGGCGACAGCGCCGAGCTCGCGGCGACGATCGCCGAGGAGGGAGACGCGTCGCCCGCCGACGTGTTCTTCTCGCAGGACGCCGGCGCGCTGGGCGCCGTCGAGCAGGCCGGGCTGCTCAAGGCGCTGCCGCAGGCGACGCTCGACAAGGTCGACGCGCGCTGGCGCGACCCGAAGGGCCAGTGGGTCGGCACCTCGGGCCGCTCGCGCGTCATCGCGTACTCGACCGAGCGCGTGCAGGAGGGCGACGTCCCCGACTCGGTCTTCGACCTCACCGACCCCAGGTACAAGGGGCGCATCGGGCTCGCGCCGCCCAACGCCTCGTTCCAGGCGTTCGTCAGCGCGATGCGCATCGACGTGGGCGACGCGAAGACCGAGGAGTGGCTGCGCGGCATCAAGGCCAACGCCCCCAAGCTGCTGGAGAACAACATCCAGACCGAGGAGGCGATCGCGCGCGGCGAGATCGACCTCGGGCTCGTCAACCACTACTACGTGTACGAGCTGCGCGCCGAGCGCCCCGACTTCCCGGTGGCCAACCACTTCCTGAAGGCGGGCGACCCGGGCGCGCTGGTCAACGTCGCCGGGGCGGGGATCCTGAAGTCCGCCGACCGGCCGCGCGAGGCGCAGCGCTTCGTCGACTACCTGCTCGCCGTGCAGGGCCAGCAGTACTTCGCCGACAAGACCTTCGAGTACCCGCTGGTCGACGGCGAGGCCGAGCGGCCCGACGGGCTGCCGCCGATCGAGGACCTCCAGGGGCCGGACATCGCGCTCGGCGAGCTGGGCGGCAAGCTCAAGTCGACGCTCGAGATGCTCGACCGGGTGGGCCTGAGCGCGTGAGGTCGCGGAGCGCCCCGGCCCCGCTCGCCGTCTCGGCGGTCGCGGTCGCGGCGCTCGCCGCGCTGCCCCTCGCGTACCTGCTCATCCGCGGGATCGGGGGCGGCGCGGACGCGTGGGAGATCGTCACCCGCGGCCGCACGGCTGCGCTCGTGGGGCGGACCGTCGCGCTGGTGGCGGGGGCGCCGGCGCTGGCGACCGCCATCGGCGTCGGCCTCGCGTGGCTCGTCGTGCGCACCGACATGCCGGGCCGGCGGCTTTTCGGCGTGCTCGCCGCGCTGCCGCTGGTCATCCCCAGCTACGTCCTGGCGCTGGCCTTCATCGCCGCGATCGGCCCCGGCGGCCTGACCGGCGAGCTGTGGGGCGGGCCCGGGGCGGCATGGATCTTCGGCTACCGCGGGGCGACGCTCGCGCTGGCGCTGGCGACCTACCCCTACGTCTTCCTGCTCACCGCCGCGGCGCTGCGGCGGATGGACCCGTCGCTGGAGGAGGCCGCGCGGTCGCTGGGCCGCTCGCGCGCGGCGGCCTTCCGCCAGGTGACGCTGCCGGCGCTGCGGCCGGCGATCGGCGCGGGCGCCGTGCTCGTCGCGCTCTACGCGCTGTCGGACTTCGGCGTGGTCTCGCTGCTGCGCTACGACGCGCTCACGCGCGCGATCTACAACCAGTACCGCTCGCTCTTCGACCGCGAGCCCGCGGCGGTGCTCGGCCTGGTGCTCGTCGTGCTGACCACCGCCGTGCTGGTGCTCGAGGCGCGCTCGCGGGAGCGCGGGCGGCTGCGGCGCTCAGGCGCGGCCGCCGACCGGCCCGCCGAGCTGGTCCCGCTGGGCCGCTGGCGCTGGCCCGCGGTCGCCGCGTGCGCGGCGGTCGTCGCCGTCGCGCTCGTGCTGCCGGTGGCGGTGCTCGAGTGGTGGGCGCTGAGCGCGGGCGCCGAGCTGCCCAGCGAGGGCGAGGTCGCCGGGTGGGCGGGCAACTCGCTGCTGGTCTCGCTGCTGGCGGCGCTCGCCGCGACGGCGGCCGCGTTGCCGCTCGCGGCGCTCGCGGCGCGGCGGCGGACGGCGTTCGCCCGCTCGCTGGAGCGCGTCACCTACGCCGCCAACGCGCTGCCCGGCATCGTCATCGCGCTCTCGCTGGTCTTCTTCGCCACGCGTGTGGCCGAGCCGCTCTACCAGACGCTCGCGCTGCTGGTCTTCGCCTACGTGGTGCGGTTCCTGCCCCAGGCGCTCGCCGGCGCCAGCGGCGCCCTGCTGCGCGTGGACCCCAAGCTCGAGCAGGCCTCGCGCGGCCTGGGCGCCGGGCCGTGGCGGACGTTCGCGCGGGTGACCGCGCCGCTGGTGGCGCCCGGGCTGCTGGCCGGCGCGACGCTCGTCTTCCTGTCCACCATGAAGGAGCTGCCGGCCACGCTGCTGCTGCGGCCGATCGGCTTCGACACGCTCGCGACCGAGGTGTGGACGGCGACCGGCGTCTCGGCCTACTCGGAGGCGGCGGCGCCCGCGCTGCTGCTCATCGTCCTGTCGGCGCCGGTCGTCTGGCTGCTGCAGGTGCGCACGCGCGGCGAGGGCGCGGCGGCGGAGGAGCCGCCGCCGCGCGAGTAGCTCACCGGACGCGGTAGACGCGGTAGTCGACGTGGTCGGGCGCGAGCTCGTTGTAGGCGACCGCGACCACGCGGTTCAGCCACGCGAGCCGCTCGCTGCCGGTCGCGAAGCGCGGGGTGGTGCGGATGTACGCGGCGTCCCACGCGACGCGCGCGCCGGCCGCCAGCCGCGCGAGCTCCTCGGGCGGCACGTCGCCCAGGCCGCCCGCCTCCAGGTGGATCAGCTCGCCCTCGTCGGTGCGCAGCGTCGCGCGGACGTCCACCACCGCGACGCCGTCGCTGCCGAGCAGCAGCCAGTCACCGCCGCCCGGCAGGACCTCGCCGCGCAGGCCCGGGCCGGAGAACGTGCCGCCCCGGACCACGAGCGTCGTGCGGGTGCCGCGCGGCGTGGGGATGACCTGCGCGGGCTCGAGGTCGACGGCCAGGTCGACCAGGTGCTCGACCGGCAGCGCCGTCAGCGGCGGCGCCGCGACCAGCGCGCTCATGCCCGCGTGCCGACGTAGGTGTCCTTGCGCGCGACGCGTCCGGCGGCGCGCCCCTCGGCGGGCTCCTGGCCGGCGACGTGGGCGAGGAAGCGGGTGTCGTGCGCGTGTAGCGCGGCGATCGCGCTGGGATCCCGCGCCTCCCACGCGGCGAGGTAGCGCTCGGCGACGGCGGCGAGCGAGGTGTTGACGGCGGCGGTTGCTTCTTCCATACTCACAGTATGCAAGAACAGACCGCGAGTACGCAAGTGCGCCCGCAGGCGCTGCGCCAGCACCGGGCGGCGAACCGCCGCGCGCTGTCCCTGCCCTTCGGGCGATGGCATGCGCGCCTGCTGCGGCTCACGCGGGGGCGCGTGGCCGCGCGGTGGTTCGGCGCGCCGGTGCTCGTGCTCGAGACCGTCGGCCGGCGCACGGGTGCGCGGCGGGCGACGCCGGTGCTCTACCTCCGCGACGGCGACGCCTACGTCGTGCTCGCGGCGAACGCCGGCTCGGACCGCACGCCGGCGTGGTGGCTGAACCTGCGCGACGCCGGGGAGGGCGCGGTGCTCCTGGGCGGGCGGCGGGTGGCGGTCCGCCCGCGCCTGGCCGAGGGCGCCGAGCGCGACCGCCTGTGGGCGGCGTTCTGCGACATGTACGCCATGGCCGAGGACTACGCGCGGCTCACGGACCGCCCGCTCCCGCTCGTCGTCCTCGAGCCCGCGTGATGCGCCTGGGCGGCCGCTATCGTCGCCGGGTGGCATCGACGCGGCAGCGCGGCCGGCGCACCCAGCAGGAGCGCACCGAGGCGACGACGGGCGCCCTCGTCGCGGCCGCGCGGGAGCTGTTCGCCGTCGACGGCTACGCCGCCACGTCGCTGGACGCGGTCGTCGCGTCGGCGCAGGTGACCAAGGGCGCGCTGTACCACCACTTCGCGGGCAAGCGCGAGCTCTTCGCGGCCGTCTTCGCGCAGGAGCAGGAGCGCGTCCTCGCCGAGGTGGCCGCGGCCTACGGCCGCCACCGCGACCCGTGGCGGGCGTTCGAGGCCGGGTGCCAGGCGTTCCTCGAGGCGTGCCTGGACCCGGGCACGCAGCGGATCTTCCTGCTCGACGCGACCGCGGCGCTCGGCTGGGAGACGATCCGCGCGCTGGAGTCGAGCTCGCTGCAGGCGATGCAGGCCGCGCTGGACCGCGCGATGGCGGCCGGCCGGCTGCCGCGCCGGCCGACGGCGCCGCTCGCGCACCTGCTCTTCGGGGCGATCTGCGAGGGCGCGATGGTCGTCGCCCGCGCCGAGGACCGCGACGCCGCGCAGAAGGCGATGCTCTCCGAGCTGCGCCGGCTGCTGCGCGCGCTGTCGGCCTAGCGACGAGACCGCCGGCTACGCCGGAAGACGGGCGGCGGCACTCGCCACCCTGTCGGGCTCCAGGTCGTTGACCGCGGATTCGAGCGGCCGGCCTTCGTCGCCGCGCGCAGCGACGACCTCGAACGTCTTCCCGCGCGCGTCCTCGAGGGCGAGCAGCCGGGCGCAGACGTCAGCGAGGTCGGCGCGCGTGAGATGGCCCTCGGCGACGTCGCCCTGGGACAGCGCGAGCGCCTCCCCGCCGGGCCCTTCCGTCAGCCAGCCGGCGCGAACGATGCAGTACGGCACGCCCGACGCGCGCACGACCTCCTCGGCCCGCGCCTTCCACCCGAGGCTCGTCGGCTCGACGTCCTGGTAGATGTCGGGGCGGCTGGCGTAGATGCTCGAGACGAAGACCACCAGGCCGACGCCCTCCGCCACCGCGTTCTTCATCAGGTGCTCGGTGCCGAAGTAGTCGACGACGACGGGGCTGTTGTCGTGTCCGGCGCCGCCGGACGTGGCGACGATCATCGCGCTGACGCCGTCCATGGCCGCGGCGAGCGTCTCGGGCCGGCGCAGGTCGCCCACGAACTGCCTGCAGGTCATCGGCAGGACCGCGCGGCCCCGCGCGGCGTCGCGGACGAGGGCGTGCACCGGGATGTGCCGCTCGAGCAGGCGGTCGACGATCTGCCGTCCGGTCCGGCCCGTCGCACCGACGACCAGCACCGGCGAAGGCCGGGATTCGCGGCGCGTGCGCACCCGCTGCGCGCGCCACCGATGCGCGGCGTCGAGCATGGCCGGCGTCACGCGGCTGGCGAGCACGTCGCCCCCCGTCACCCCCGTGCGCGTCGGCTCGAACTCGCTGAGGTACTCGGCGACGTAGTCGGCCGCGAGCTCATCGGAGCGGTGGGCCGACGCGGCGTCGACGAAGACGCTGACCGTCTCCACGCTCCCGTCGCCCGCGTCGATCGCGAGGTAGCCGAGGAAGCCGGGCTCCTGGCTGATCGCGGGCGCGAACTCCTCCTCGAGCCGGTGCGCCAGCCCGTCGATCGAACCAGCGCCGATCTGGTACCGCCGGACGCTGACGTACATCGCTGGCCTCCTCCTCGCCGCGAAGTCTCGTATCCGATGACACTAGCCCTGCGCATCGCGCACGGCATCCGCAGCGAATACGGAAAGCCGGCTGCACGAAGGGCGCCAAGCCCGCGCGCCGTCCGGGAGGTCCATGTGGGTGGCCTACCGCTAGTGTCCAGCGCCCATGCCGCACTTCGAGTCCGACGCGCAGGTCTACGAGCAGCTCGGTGGGCTGCTGACCCAGTACGGGGCCTCCCCGGACCTGCGCCGCGTCGACGCCGTGGTGCAGTGGTCGCTGCGCGAGCCCGACGCGACGATCACCGTCGACCTCCGCGAGACCGGCCGGCCACGCGTGGACCTCGGCGACACGAAGCTCACGCCCGAGGTCACGCTCGCGATGCCCGCCGACACCGCGCAGGCGCTGTGGTCGGGCGAGCTGAGCCCGATGGTCGCGCTCACGCGCGGCGACGTGCGGACGAAGGGCCCGGTGGCGAAGGTGCTGCGGCTCGTGCCGCCGCTCGTGGCCGCGGCGAAGGGCGACCTCGAGGCCGCGCCCGTGCCGGAGGAGGCCGAGGAGGCGCCGGCTGCTGAGGCTCCGGCCGCAGAGGAGACTCCGGCGGCCGAGGAGGCTCCGGCCGCGGAGGAGGCTCCGGCCGCCGAGCACGTCCCCGCGGAGGGCAGCGTCGAGGACGCCGCCGACCGCGAGGGCGGCGAGTAGCGCCACGTTCCCGGAGCGGGCCGCGCGGGTACGTGGGTGGCGCGATGAAGCTGCTCGTGCTGGCCACCGATCCCGTGGGCGCCGATGACGTCCGCTCCGCCCTGGGCGGCGAGGACGTCGACGGCGCCGAGGTGCTCGTCGTCTCGCCCGCCGTCAACGAGTCGCCGCTCGCCTTCTGGGTGAGCGACAGCGACGAGGCGATCGCCGAGGCGGAGTCCACCGCGCACGCCACCGCGCAGGCGCTCGCCGCCGAGGGCGCGCGCACCCGCGCCAAGGCGGGGGAGAGCGAGCCGCTGCTGGCGCTGCAGGACGCGCTGGCGACCTACCCGGCCGACCGCGTCCTGGTCTTCGTGCGCGAGGACGACGCCGCCCGCTACCGCGAGGACGACGTCGCCGGCGAGGCCGAGCGGCGGTTCGGCGTCGCGGTCACCGAGGTCGCGCGCTAGCCGCCGCGGCGCGCGAGCTCGCGCTTGGCGATCTTGCGGTAGCGGACCACCTTGCGCGCGTTGATCTTGTAGCGCTGCAGCGCGGAGACCGGCGGCAGCTCGAAGCCCCCGACCATCTTGTGCGGACGCAGCGTCCAGCCGTCGCCCTCGGGCACGAGGTCGCCGCGCACCTGGAAGTTGCGCTGCCAGTGGAACTCGGGGTCGTGGTCGTGCGCGCAGACGCATGCGAGCCCCGGCTCCAGCGGGATCCCGACCGGCACGTCGCGGAAGCGCAGGACGCCGGCCGCGCGGTCGGGCTCGACCGGCAGGCGCACGGCGAACGGGAAGCCGTCGGGGCTCACGATCGGCAGGACCGCGGTCGGGTAGTTCGCGCCGAGCTCGTCGAGCCGCTCGTCCCACACCAGCGGGCCGCCCTCGGGGTCGGGGTGGCCGTCCTCGGGCTCCTCGTTGTGGTGCGAGCGGACCTCCTCGAGGTGCGCGTCGTAGAGCTCGGGCTCGGCGTCGGCCCTGCCGCTGGGCCACACGAAGACGCGCTCGGGCCGCACGTGCACGTAGAGGCGCAGGAAGTACCAGCCGAACAGCCCCTCCAGGAGCTTGGGCGGCATCGCGTCCTTGGCGCCGGGCAGCTTGGCCATCGCCTCGCGCCGGTAGCGCTCGGCGTTGGCCTTCAGGTCGCGGTCGTCGACCTGCGCGGTGCCCTGCACGAGCACCATCGGCGGGTCGGCGATGCCGCTGCCGGTCGGGTCGGAGAACAGCAGGGCGACGTGGGGGTTGCGCTCGGCGTCGGCGGCCTTCTTCGGGTAGCCGATGCCGGTCGTGACGTCGATGCAGCCCTCGCCGTGGTGGTAGTAGGGCGTGACGGGCCAGGCGATCGGCTGGCCGCGGCCGTCGATGGTCACGTACTCGCAGGTGACGTAGCGCTCGAAGACGTCCTGGAGCCGGGACGGCAGCGTGGCGGTCATGCCCGCGGAACCTACTCCTCGTCGTAGCCCTCGTCACCGGGCAGCAGGATGCGCGCGTGCTCGCCGCTCATGGCGACGCGCGGGATCACCGGCCGGACGTCCTTCCCGCGCGCGTGCTCCAGCAGCGCCTCGACCGACGCGAACGCCGACAGCTGCTCGAGGTGCTTGATGGTGGGGAACACGAGCAGCACCCGGCCCTCGCGGTGGGCCTCGAGCGCGCCCTCGGGCGTGAACCACCCGAGGTCGACGCACTCGTGCCCGTCGATCCGCGCCTCGGCCCCGTCGGGCAGCGGCGCGAGGAAGAAGTGGGTGTCGAAGCGGATCTTGACCTCGGCGGGCGTGATCCAGCGCGAGAACTTCACGAGCGCCGCGGGGCCGACCCCGGCGATCCCCGCCTCCTCGTCGAGCTCGCGCACCGCGGCGAGGCGGTGGGCCTCGTCGCCCTCGCCCTCGTGGGTGTCGACGGCGCCGCCCGGGAAGACCCAGGCGCCGCCCATGAAGCGGGAGGCGGGGTTGCGCTGCACGAGCAGCACCTCGAGCTGCTCGGTGCCGCCGCGCAGGACGATGACGGTCGCCGCCTGGCGCGGCGGCGTCGGCTCGCCCGTGTTGAGCTCCTCGCCAGGGCCAGGCTGGTCCACGCGCATCCCCCGGCAGCCTACGGGACTGGCCGGGCGGCCAGTACCCTGCTGGGCCACATGACCATCAGCACCACCGCGCAGAAGTGGATCTGCGAGTCCTGCGGCTTCATCTACGACCCGGCCGACGGCGACCCCGACGGCGGCATCCCGCCCGGGACGTCCTTCGAGGACATCCCCGACACCTGGTTCTGCCCGGTCTGCGGCGCGCGGAAGAAGGACTTCGTCCCGTACGAGGACTGACCAGCGGGTAGGGCCGGCGGTGTGGCACCCCTCCGTCGCCGGCAGCGAGCGTCTCGGCGACGAGGTGCCGATCCCGATGGCGGTCGGCCTGCGCGCGCGGTAGCGGCGCCATACCCTGCGGGTGGATGCGCCGCCCATCCGTCATGCCCGTGCTCGTCTTCGTCGTCGGAGCGGCGTCGCTCGGCTCGGAGATCGCCGCCGCACGGCTGCTCGCGCCGTGGTTCGGCGACTCGACGATCGTGTGGGCCAACACGATCGCCACCGTCCTCGTCGCGCTCAGCCTCGGCTACTGGTTCGGCGGCCGTCTGGCCGACCAGCGGCCGACGCTCGAGGGCCTCGGGCGCCTCGTCCTCGCGGCAGCCGGGCTGCTCGCGCTCGTGCCGTTCGTCGCCCGGCCGTTCCTCAAGGTGTCCGTCGACGCGCTGGACAGCGTCGAGGCCGGCGCGTTCGTCGGCTCGCTCATCGGCGTGCTCTTCCTGATCGCCGCGCCGGTCTTCGTCATGGGGTGCGTCGCGCCCTACGCGATCCGCCTGAGCGTCACCGCGGTCGACGAGTCCGGCCGCATCGCGGGCAGGTTGTACGCCATCTCGACGCTGGGCTCGCTGGCCGGCACGTTCCTCAGCGCGCTGCTGCTGATCCCGTTCCTCGGGACGCGGCGGACGTTCCTGGTCTTCGCGCTCGGGCTGGCGATCGTCGGCGTCGTCGCGCTGCGCGCCCGGATCGCCACGCTGGCGCCGGCCGGCATCGCGCTGCTGCTCCTGCTGCCCGTCGGCACCATCAAGGCGGCCTCGGACGGGCGCGTGCTCTGGGAGGCCGAGACCGAGTACCAGTACGCGCGCGTCGTCGAGGACCCCACCGGCGAGCGCACCCTCGAGCTCAACGAGGGCGAGGCCATCCACTCGCTCTACCGGCCAGGGCGGTGGCTGACCGACAACTACTGGGACGAGCCGCTGGTGCTGCCGTTCGCCGCGCGGCCCGAGCCGCCGCGCTCGATGGCGATCCTCGGCAACGCGGCCGGGACCGTGGCGCGCGCCTACGGCCACTTCTTCCCGCGGACGCGCGTGGACGCCGTCGAGATCGACGGCGAGCTCACGGACGTCGGCCGGCGGCTGTTCGACCTCCACGGCCCCAACCTGCACACCCACGCCGCGGACGCGCGGCCGTGGCTGCGGGCGACCGACCGGCGCTTCGACGTCATCTACGTCGACGCCTACCGCCAGCCGTACATCCCGTTCTACCTGGCGACGAAGGAGTTCTTCGAGCTGGCACGCGACCGCCTGGAGCCCGGCGGGATCGTGCTCATCAACGTCGGCCACCCCGAGGACAGCGACGACCTCGAGCAGGTGCTCAGCGCGACCATGGGCGCGGTCTTCCGCCACGTCGTGCGCGACCCGAGCGAGGACACCAACACGCAGCTCGTCGCCTCCGACGTCCCACTGACCGGCGCGACGCTGCGCCGCGCGCTGCCCGACCTGCCGCCGGACCTGCGGCCCCTCGCCGCGGCGGCGGCCGAACGGCTCGCGCCGCGCCTGCGCGGCGGCCGGGTGTACACCGACGACGTCGCGCCCGTCGAGTGGCTGGTCGACGCGTCGCTGGTCCAGGTCGCGGCCGAGGGCCACCGGTGAGCCGGGGCCGCGCCGGCTAGCCCAGGCGGCGCCGCGCGATCGGGCCGAGCAGGGCGAAGAGCGTGCGCTGCACCGGCCACGGCGGGCTGACCAGGCGGATCTCGTCGGCGAACGCCGGGCCCAGCGCGGCGAAGCGCAGCAGCGACGGGCGGCCGTGCTCGTCGAGCTCGCCGCGCTCGGCCATCGCGAAGTACGTCATGAAGAACTCGGCCGTGCGCAGCGCGGGCCGCGCCTCCTGCACGGCGACCGCGTCGACGTCGCCGTCGTTGACGAAGTGGTGCGGGACGCCGGCGGGGATCGTGATCGCGTCGCCCGGCCCGAGGCGGCGCTCCTCCCCCGCGACGACGAAGCGCAGCGTGCCGGAGCGGACCTCCGCCCGCGTCTCCTGGCGGGGGTGGACGTGCACCGGCTCGGGCACGCCGGTCGGCGGATTGGTGGTCTCGATCCGCAGCAGCTCCCCGCCCGTGTCGGCCGCCGTCAGCACGAACCGCATGTGCTGGCCGGTGCGCGGGTTGCTGATCTCTCGCGGTGCGCTCATCGCCGCTTCCTCCGCTAGGGTCTCGCCAAGAAGGTTCGGCTACCTAACTTAGGCTTCCGAAGTAGCTCATGTCAACCCCGCCCGAGCGCCTCCACGTCGGCCAGCTGCTCGTCCAGCTCACGCGCCGCTTCCAGACCGAGCTGTTCGAGCGGCTCGTGGCCGCCGGGCTGACCGACGCGCGCGTCGCCCACACCCACGTCACCGCCTACATCAGCGCGGACGGCTCGCGCCTGACCGAGCTCGCGGCGCAGGCCCGCATGACGCTGCCCGCCATGTCGGAGCTCGTCGACGACCTGCAGCGGCTGGGCATCGTCGAGCGGCGCCCGGACCCGCGCGACCGCCGCGCGAAGCTCATCTGCCTGACCGACGCGGGCTGGGAGGCGATGCGCACCGCGCGCGCCGCCATCGCCGGCATCGAGGACGACTACGCGCGCCGCGTCGGGCGTGAGCGCTTCGAGGAGGCCGCGCTGACGCTGGACGCGCTGCTGCGCGCCCTCGACGCGCCGCCTACGGACGACGCGCGTAGCTGATGAACTCGACCAGCGAGCCGTCGGGGTCGCGGAAGTAGACGCTGAAGCCGGGCCCGCCGGCGCCGTTGCGCGGCACCGGGCCGAGCTCGACCGCGACGCCGTGGGCGTCGAGGTGCGCCACGGCCTCCTCGGGCGCGCCGGGCCAGACGAGGCACAGGTCGGCCATGCCCGGCTCGGCCGGGATGCGCGCCACGGGCGTCGGCTCCATGCCCGGGCCGTGGACGTTGAACTGCACATCGCCGAAGCGGTAGCGCCAGCGGGTGGGCGGCGGCTCGTCGAGCCGGACGAGCTCGGCGCCGCAGACGTCGCGGTAGAAGGTGTTGGAGCGCTCCCAGTCCGAGACCGCGATGACGACGTGGTCGAGCGCGATGCCGGGGGAGCGGGGGCTCATCGCCTCAGGCCATCCACCGGCGCACCGGCAGGCCGGCGCCGGCGGCCGCCAGTGCGTCGGGCTCGAAGCGGTCCACCTGCGGCAGCACCGCGACCTCGACCCGCGCCAGGTGGGCGATCGTCTCGCGGTTGGAGCCCTGCAGCGCGCTGGGCTCGTCCGGCCACGGCGTGAGGACGACCGCCGCGATCTCCAGCCCGGCCGAGCGCGCGGCCTCGACGGTCAGGAGCGTGTGGTTGATCGTCCCGAGGCCCGGCCGGGCCACGATGACCACGGGCAGGTCGAGCTCCGTGGCCAGGTCGCGGACCAGGTAGTCGGGCGTGAGCGGGACCAGCAGCCCGCCGACGCCCTCGGCGATCAGGGTGCCGCGCTCGGCGCCGAGCTCGCGCGCCCGCGCCGCCAGCGCCCGCGGGTCGATCGGCTCGCCCGCCAGCTCGGCCGCCAGGTGGGGCGAGACCGGCGGCCCGAACCGCAGCGGCGCGACGTCCTCGGGCGCCATCCCCGCGCACTGCGCGAGCAGCTCGTGGTCGGCCGGCTTGTCGCCCGGCGGCTCGTCGGTGCCGGTGACGATCGGCTTGAAGGCGGCCACCGACTCGCCCCGCGCGGCGAGGGCGGCCAGCAGGGCCGCCGCGACGACGGTCTTGCCGACCTCGGTGTCGGTGCCGGTGACGAAGAGCCCGCGCATGGGGAGGAGCCTAGAGGGGCTCGGGCACGCGCTCGTCCGGGTGGCCCGGGGGCTGGGCGGCCGCCACCGGGAGCCCGGCGCCGGGGCGGAACCCCGCGCGCAGCGCGGCGCGCCCGAGCGTGCGGGCGGCCTGACGCAGCTCGTCGCGCGTGTGGGTGGCCATGACCGCGAGGCGCAGCCGCGACGTGCCGGGCGCGACGGTCGGCGGGCGGATCGCCTGCGCGAAGACGCCGTGCTGGATCGCCTCCTCGCACATGCGCATGGCCAGCGCGGCGTCGCCGACGACCAGCGGGACGATCTGGGTCGAGGAGCCCGCGACCTCGAAGCCCTCGCGGGCCAGCTCGTCGCGCAGCCAGGCGGCGTTGGCCTGCAGCGTCGCCGCCATCGCGGGGCGCTCGACCAGCAGCTCGAGCGCGGCGAGCGCCCCGGCCGCGGCCGGCGGCGGCAGCGCCGTCGAGAAGATCAGCGAGCGCGCGCTGTTGACCAGGTACTCGCGCATGCGCGCCGAGCACGCGGCGAACGCGCCGTAGGCGCCCAGCGCCTTGCCCAGCGTGCCGATGACCACGTCGACCTCGCCGTCGAGGCCGGCCTCGGCCACCGCGCCGCGCCCGCCCGGGCCCAGGCAGCCGGTGCCGTGCGCCTCGTCGACGACCGTGCGCAGGCCGTGGCGGCGCGCCAGCGCGACGATCTCCTCCAGCGGCGCGACGTCGCCGTCCATCGAGAACACCGAGTCGGTGACGATCACGCCGCCGCGGCCGTCGTGCTTGCGCAGGCCCCAGGCCAGGTGCTCGACGTCGCGGTGGTCGTAGACGAACACGTCGGCCCGCGCGAGCCGGCACCCGTCGATGATCGAGGCGTGGTTGAGCTCGTCGGAGAAGACGACCTGCCCGGCCCGGGCGAGCGCCCCGACCACGCCGAGGTTCGCCAGGTAGCCGGACCCGAACAGCACCGCGGCCTCGGTGCGCTTGAACGCGGCCAGCGCCTCCTCGAGGCGCCGGTGCACGGTCATCGTGCCGGAGACCAGCCGCGACGCGCCCGCGCCCGCGCCCCAGCGCATCGCGGCGTCGGCCGCCGCCTCGCGCACGCGCGGGTGGTCGGCGAGGCCGAGGTAGTTGTTGGAGCACAGCAGCAGCACCGGCCGCCCGTCGAGCACCACGCGCGAGCCCTGGGGGCCGGTGACGACCCGCATGCGACGGTGCAGCCCGCGCTCGCGCAGGTCCTCGAGGATCGCGGCGAGGTCGTCGCCGTCGGGCGCCGCCGGCGGGAGCGGCGGCACGGCGTGGAGCGGCTCGCCCTCGGCGGCGGGGGCTTGCGCTCCGGGCAGCGGCTCGGCGGCCATCGTCAGTGGCCGAAGGGCATGCCCGACAGCTGGACGGGCTCCTCCGGGCGACCCGTGTCCGGGTCCACGCCCGCCTCCTCCGCGTGGGGGGCCGGCCAGCGATTGGGAGCGCCGTCGGGCCGCGGCGGGACCTTGTCCTTCGTGGCGTAGCGCAGCTGCGTGGCCGGGTCCCAGAGCCGGACCTCGATGCCCGCGGCCTGCGCCTGGTCGAGCGTGTCGAGGTAGTCCTCGACGAGGTCGGGCGTCTCGCCGTCGAGCCACCCCGAGCGGTTGTCGGGCCGCGGGTTGGCGCCGTTGTCGGGCTGGCGGGCGACGTTCAGCCCCAGGTCGGTGAACATCGCCCGGTCGTCGGCCGGGTCGGCGTTCAGGGTGGTGAGGAAGTTGCCCATCATCACGCCGTTGAGCCCGGCCTTGACGGCCAGCGGCTGCAGGTCGCCGAGGTTCTCGACGCGGCCGCCGCAGAGGCGGAAGAGCGCGCCCGGCAGGATCAGCCGGAAGATCGCGATCCACTTCACGGCCTCCCAGGGGTCCAGGTGCTCGCGGTCGCCGAACTTCGTGCCCGGCCGCGGGTTGAGCAGGTTGATCGGCACCGAGGTCGGGTCGATCGACGCCAGCTCGAAGGCCATCTCGACGCGCTGCTCGCGCGTCTCGCCGAGGTTGAGGATGCCGCCCACGCACGTCTCCAGGCCGGCCTCCTTGACCGCCTCGATCGTGCGCAGCCGCCCCTCGTAGCGGACGGTCGAGGAGACCTCGGGGTAGTAGGACTCGGCCGTCTCGACGTTGTGGTGCACGCGCTGGACGCCGGCCTCCTTGAGCGCCTTCGCGCGCGCCGGGGACATGTGCCCGATCGACGCGC
This sequence comes from Solirubrobacterales bacterium, assembly GCA_016215085.1. GTDB lineage: Bacteria > Actinomycetota > Thermoleophilia > Solirubrobacterales > Solirubrobacteraceae > Baekduia. The sequence goes on from JACRMD010000018.1 coordinate 16,778, forward strand.
AGCGCTTGAGGTTGGTGTGCTCGGCGACGAGCCGCGTGCCCTCGAGCACCTTCTCGAAGTCGCGCTTGGAGAGGCCCTGGCCCTGCGTGACCAGGCAGAAGCGGTGCGCGCCGGCGGCCTCGGCGGCCCTGGCGTGCTCGAGCAGCTGCTCGGGCGCCATCATCGCGTGCATCGGCGTCTCGGCCTCCGCGAAGCGCGACTGCGCGCAGAACCCGCAGTCCTCGGCGCAGCCGCCGGACTTCGCGTTGACCAGCGAGCACAGGTCGGTGCTGTCGCCGAAGTGCTCCTGCCGCGCGGCCCACGCCCGGTCGACGAGCTCCAGGATGGCGTCGTGGTCCTCGAGCTCCCCGAGACGGCGGGCTTCCTCACGGCTGATCAGCGGCGGCATGCGGCCGCAATCTAGGCCCGCGGCCGGACGCGATGACCACCAGTTCTGGGGATGGTGCGACGGCGCGTTCCACTTCATAGTGGCGCCCGTCGTGCCGATCCGGGTCCTCCTCTGCGACGACGTCGAGCCCTTCCGGGCGCTCGTCCGCGCCCAGCTGGCCGAGGACCCGGCGATCGAGGTGGTCGGCGAGGCCGGCGACGGCGACGAGGGCGTCGAGCGGGCCACCGACCTGCAGCCCGACGTCGTCCTGCTGGACCTCACGATGCCCGGCTGCGACGGCCTCACCGCGATCCCGCGCCTGCGCCGCTTCGCGCCCCGCGCGTCGATCGTCGCCCTCAGCGCGCTCGAGGCGCGGCTCATGGCCGAGGACGTCCTGGGCCGGGGCGCCAGCAAGTACCTCGAGAAGGGCGCCGACGCGGCCGCGATCCGCGCGGCCATCCACGAGGCCTACGCCGGCTAGCGGCTCAGGCGCCGCAGCAGCGCTTGTACTTCGCGCCCGAGCCGCACCAGCACGGGTCGTTGCGGCCCGGCGGCCACGGGACCCGCGGGTCGTCGGCGCGGCGCAGCGCCTCGGCCGCCGCCTGCGCGCGCGCCTCCGCCCAGCCGGGGTCGAGGCCGTGCGCCGCGGCGTGCGCCTCGACCTCCTCGACGGTGAGCGAGACGACCGCGAAGTGCACCCCGCCCCGCGTGAGCCCGCGCATCCGCTGGTCGAGCTCGCGCGTGTAGGCCGCGTGCCCGTCGGCGGCCCAGTCCTCGGCGAACGCCGGCCACGCCGCCGCCGCGCGGCCGAACTCGCCGGCGGCGAACCACGGCACGGCGACGGGCGCCCCGCCGGCCTGCGCCGCCGCGCGCGACAGCGCCGCGTGCGCGACGCGGTCGATCGCCTCGGCCTCGCGCCCCGCCCGCCGCAGCGCCTCCTCGCGCGCGTCGAAGACCAGCCGCAGCGCCTCGCCGGTCGCCCCGCCGCGCAGCGCGAGCTCCAGCCCCTCGCCCCACGCGGTCGCCGCGCCGCCCCAGTCGCCCTGCTCCTCGAGCGCCTCGGCCCGCTCGAAGACCTCCTGGAGGCCGGCGCTCACCGGCCCTGCCAGCGCGCCGGCCGCTTCTCCCCGAAGGCCTTGACGCCCTCGGCGAGGTCCTCGGAGGAGAACGACGCCTCGCGCAGCGCGATGAGCTGCGCCTCGACCTCGAGCTCGAGCGCGCCCTCGGCCCGCAGCAGCTCGCGCAGCACGCGCTTGTTGCCCTGGATCGACAGCGGCGCGTTGGCGGCCAGCTCGCCCGCCCACTCCAGCGACGTCGCCTCGAGGTCCTCCTCGCCGACGACCTCGTTGACCAGGCCCCAGTCGAGCGCGGTGCGGGCGTCGACGTTGCGCCCCAGCAGGAACAGCTGCCGGGTGCGCGGCTCGCCGATCGCGTCGAGGAAGCGCCGCAGGCCCGTGTGGGAGTAGACCAGCCCGAGCTTGGCGGGCGGCATGCCCAGGCGGATGCCGTCGCGCGCGATCCGCAGGTCGCAGGAGAGCGCCAGCTCCAGGCCGCCGCCGATGGTGTGGCCCGGCAGCGCCGCGATCGTCGGGAGGTCGGTCGCCACGAGCGCCTCGATCGCGCTCGTGAACGGATGCGCGACGAGCTTCTCGGCCTCCTGGGCGAAGACGTCCTCGGGGATGTCGCCGATGTCGTAGCCCGACGAGAACATCCCGTGCGCGCCGGTGAGCAGCAGCACCCGCGTGCCGTCGCCCTCGGCCGTGGCGACGGCCGAGGCGATCGCGTCGAGGATCGCGTGGTCCAGCGCGTTGCGCTTGGTGGGGTTGGAGATGACGAGCCGCCGGACGCCGTCCAGCGGCTCGTCGATGTGGAGCTCGCCCGCCATCTGCGGGCGGGACGCTAGCGGTCCGCGTACGCGCACGACGGCGCCCACCGCCTCAAGCGGCAAACCGCACAACCGATCACCGTGGCACGCGCGCGAGCGAGGTGATGCGCGCCGTCCACGAGTCCTCCGAGCAGCTGCGCGAGACGATCTCCGCCCTGGGCGCCAAGAGCGAGCGCATCGGCGGGTTCGTCGACGCGATCGCCGGGATCGCCGACCAGACGAACCTGCCGGCCCTCAACGCGGCGATCGAGGCCGCGCGCGCCGGCGACCAGGGCCGGGGCTTCGCCGTGGTCGCCGAGGAGGTCCGCAAGCTCGCCGAGGAGAGCCGCGCCGCCGCCGCCGAGGTGGCCGGGCTCGCCCAGGACATCCAGGCCGAGACCGGCGGCGCCGTGTCGCTGGTGGCCAGGGCGCCGAGCGCTCGGGCGAAGGCGTCGAGGTCGTCGGCGAGGCGCAGCGCGCGTTCGCCGGGCTCGGCGACGCCGTGGCGGCGATGACCGAGCAGCTGAGCGCGATCGCGGAGGCCGCCGCCGCTGGCCGACCGCTTCGAGCTGGCGCGCTGACGCGCGCTACTCGAGGACGACGAGGGTGTCGCCCTCGTTGACGGCCTGGCCCTCCTCGCAGAGGATCTCCTTGACCCGGCCCGCGTCCTCGGCCTCGACGGGCATCTCCATCTTCATCGACTCGAGGATGACGACCGTGTCGCCCTCCTCGACGGTGTCTCCGACCTCGCACTCGATCTTCCAGACCGTGCCCGTGATGTGCGCCTCGATGTCCGGCATGGGCGCGGACCCTACTTCGACCGCCGGGCGGATCCGGGCGCCCGCAGTTCCGACCGGCGGGCGGTGGGCGGCGGGCCCCGCCTGCAGCACCATGCAGGGCATGGGGCCGGCTTGACCCACCGGACCCTCTCGGAGCCGGCCTGACCCTCCGGCTCTCCCGGGAACCATGCGCGGCGTGGGGGGCGGGGCAGTCCCCGCGCCGCGCGTTCCTGGGCGCCCCCCGCTGCCGTGCGGCGAAGCGTGCGCGCGGGCTGGGCGTCGGGGTAGGATCCGGTCGCGGTGAGCGACGAGCAGCTGGTGGAGATCCAAGCGCAGGTCTACAAGGACCCGCGCCCGAAGGAGCACTTCGACCGCTTCCACGAGCGCACGCGCACGCGCAGGCCCGACTGGGTCTACGAGCTGGTCCGCACCGCCACGACCCTGTACGGCTGGGTCTTCTTCCGCGCGCGGCCCATCAACAGCGACATGGTGCCGCCGTCGGGGCCCGTCATCCTCGCGCCCAACCACTTCTCGTTCATGGACCACTTCTTCCTCGGCGCGGGCATCCGCCGGAAGGTGCAGTTCATGGCCAAGTCGCAGCTCTTCAAGCCGCCGATGCAGTGGATCTACACGCACGGCGGCGTGTTCCCGGTCCGCCGCGGCGCGCGCGACGTCGAGGCGTTCGAGACCGCGCACACGATCCTCGGCCGCGGCGGCTGCATCGCGATGTACTGCGAGGGCGGCCGCTCGCGCACGGGCAAGCTCGCCGACCAGGCCAAGCCGGGGATCGGCCGCCTGGCGCTCGAGTCCGGGGCGGTCGTCGTGCCGGTGGCCATCCACGGCTCCGCGCGCGTGCGCAACTGGAGGCGCCTGGAGTTCCCGAAGGTGACGGTCCAGTACGGCGAGCCGTTCCGCTTCGAGCAGGTCGCCGCGCCCACGCGCGAGCAGGTGCAGGCCACCGCCAACGAGATCTTCGAC
>JACRMD010000027.1 GCA_016215085.1 Solirubrobacterales bacterium
GCGTCGGCTCGCTGATCGAGCGCAAGAACGTGGTCGCGCTGGCCGACGCGTTCGCCGCGCTCGGCCGCGGCTCGCTGACGTTCCTCGGCGACGGGCCGCTGCGCCCGGCGCTGGAGGGCCGCCCGGGCGTGCAGGTGCTCGGGCGCGTGCCCCACGAGCAGGTTCCCGCGCACGTCGGCGCGTGCGACGTGCTGTGCCAGCCGTCGCTGGAGGAGCCCTTCGGCCTCGCCGCGCTGGAGGCGATGGCGATGGCCCGCACCGTCGTCGCGACCACCGAGGGCGGCCCGCCGGAGTTCGTCACGCCGGAGGCCGGCGTGCTCGTCGACCCCCGCGACCCGGCGGCGCTGCGGGCCGCGCTGGAGCGCGCGGCCGCGATGGCGGTGCCCAACCCCGCGGCGCGGGCGGCGGCGGAGGCGCACGACGTGCGCCTCCAGGCCGCCCGGATGGCCGCGATCCTCGAGCGCGCCCGGCGCTAGGCCCGCGTCGCCGCCGCGCCCAGGTGCGGGTACAGCGGGTAGCGCTCGGCGATCGCCGTCACGCGGTCGGCCAGGTCGCCGCGCTTGGCGTCGTAGTCGGGCGTGAGCGCCGTGGCGATGATCTCGCCGACCTCGGCGAAGTCGTCGGCCCGCAGGCCGCGGGTCGCCAGCGCGCTGGTGCCGACGCGCAGGCCGGAGGTCACCATCGGCGGGCGCGGGTCGAAGGGCACCGCGTTGCGGTTGACGGTGATCCCGATGTCGTGCAGCCGGTCCTCGGACTGCTGGCCGTCGATCTCGGACTCGCGCAGGTCGACCAGCGCGAGGTGCACGTCGGTGCCGCCGGTGAGGACGTTCACGCCGTGGCCCGCGTTCATCAGCGCCTCCGCGACCGCCTTCGCGCCCGCGATCGTGCGCTCCTGGCGCTCGCGGAACTCCGGCGTCGCGGCGATCTTGAACGCGATCGCCTTGCCGGCGATGACGTGCTCCAGCGGCCCGCCCTGCTGGCCCGGGAACACGGCCGAGTTGATGGCCTTGGCGTGCTCCTCCTTGCAGAGGATCAGGCCGCCGCGGGCGCCGCCCAGCGTCTTGTGGACGGTCGAGGTGACGACGTCGGCCAGCGGCACCGGGTTCGGGTGCAGCCCGGCGGCCACGAGGCCGGCGAAGTGCGCCATGTCGACCATGAGGATCGCGCCGACCTCGTCGGCGATGGCGCGGAAGCGCTCGAAGTCGAGGATGCGGGGGTAGGCCGACCAGCCGGCGAGCAGCAGCTTCGGCCGGCGCTCCTTGGCGATCCGCTCGACCTCGTCCATGTCGATCAGCGACGTCTCGCGGTCGACCTCGTAGGGCGCGATGTCATACAGCCGGCCCGAGACGTTGAGCTTCATGCCGTGCGACAGGTGGCCGCCGTGCGGCAGCGCGAGGCCCATGATCGTGTCGCCCGGCTGCAGCAGCGCGTGGTAGACGGACGTGTTGGCCTGCGCGCCGGCGTGCGGCTGGACGTTGGCGTGCTCGGCGCCGAACAGCGCCTTGGCGCGGTCGATCGCCAGCTGCTCGGCGACGTCGACGTGCTCGCACCCGCCGTAGTAGCGGCGCCCCGGGTAGCCCTCGGCGTACTTGTTGGTCAGCACGCTGCCCTGCGCCTCGAGGATCGCCTGGGGCACGAAGTTCTCGCTGGCGATCATCTCCAGCGTGCGCTGCTGACGGCGCAGCTCGAGCTCGAGCACCTCGGCGATCTCCGGGTCCACCTCGGCGAGCGGGGCGGTGAAGAAGTCGGGCGGCAGATCGGACACGGCGGCCTCCTGATGTGGGTTCCGATGGATGCCCAGGCGCGCGGCGAGTCTGTGGTGTCGCTCCCCGGAGGTCGGTTCCTCCCTGCGGCGCCAGTCGCGACGACGCCGACGGTATCAGGCCGAGAAGGCCCCTAGCCCTCGATCGCCTCGCGCACGTGCGCCTCGTCCACGGCGCCCTGGCGGACGATCGACCAGCGGGCGGTCGCCTCGTAGTCGCGGAGGTCCACGACGGTCGACGGGGTGCCCGGCAGCTCGCCGGCGTCCAGGACGAGGTCGACGCCCTCGCGGATGCCCTCCGGGACGTCCTCGACCGTCCGCGCGTCGGGCGCGCCGGAGCGGTTGGCGCTGGACTGGAGCACCGGCCAGCGGACCGAGTGCAGGGCGTAGGCGGCCGGCGGCAGGGACGGCACGCGCAGGCCGAGCGTCGTCGGGTCGCCGCCGCCGGCGCCGCACGCCAGCGGGAAGCGGCGCGCCGGGTTGGGCAGCAGCAGCGTCACGCCGCCGGGCAGCAGCGCCTCGAGCACGGCGGCGGTCCGCTCGCCCAGCTCGGGCAGCGCGGCGAGGGCCAGGTCCAGCGAGAAGAACATGACCGCCGCGGGCTTGTCGGGCGGCCGGCCCTTCAGCGCGTAGAGGCGCTGGATGGCCTCCTTGGAGTCGGGCTCGCACGCCAGCCCGTAGACCGTGTCGGCCGGGAACACCGCCAGGCCGCCGACGGCCATGCAGCGCTCGAAGGTCGCGGCCTCCTCGGGCGTCAGCGGGTTCACCGGCGCCCCACCACCACGCGCTCGATCCCGGCGAGGTCGCGGATGACCTCGACCTCGGGGAACCCGGCCGCCGCGACCAGCGCGCGGACGGCCGGCGCCTGGCCCGCGCCGACCTCCATGGCCAGGAAGGTCACACGCGTGGCGGCGGCCTGCGTGCACAGCGGTCTGATGACGGCCAGGCCGTCGGCACCCGCGAACAGCGCCCCGGCCGGCTCGTGGCGCGCGACGTCCGGCGGCAGCGGCGCGTCGCGCTCGACGTAGGGCGGGTTGGAGACCACGGCATCGAGGTCCCCGCCGACGCCGTGCAGCAGGTCGGCCCGCGCGAACGAGACGTCCAGCCCCAGGCGCGCGGCGTTGGCGCGCGCCACCGCCAGCGCGTCCTCGCTGACGTCCGACGCCGAGACCACGAGGTCGGGCCGCTCGTCCTTGAGCGCGAGCGCCACGGCGCCGCTGCCGGTGCCGACGTCGTGGACGCGGGCGCCCGCGGGCAGCCCGAGCGCGGCCTCGACGAGGTGCTCGGTCTCCGGCCGCGGGATGAGGACCCGCTCGTCGACGGCCAGGTCGAGGTGGCGGAAGCCGCGCGTGCCCGTCAGGTACGCGACCGGCACCCGCTCGACCGCCCGCCGACGCACCGCGTCGCGGAACCACCGGGTGGCGTCGCCGGCGACCGCGCGGTCGCGGTCGAGCCACAGCGCGGCGCGATCGACGCCCAGGGCGTGGGCGAGCAGCACCTCGGCATCGAGCTCCGGGGTGGCGACGCGGGCTCCGCGCAGCGCGACGAGGGCGGAGTCGAGCGCGTCGCGGACCGCGACGCCGACCACCGTCACTCCCCCGCCTGGTCCTCCAGCCGCCGGCGCCGCCCTGGATCTCGACGATGACGTTCTTGTCGTCGTTGGGGTCGGGCTCGACCATCGCGAGGCGGATCTCCTCGGAGAGCTCCTCCAGGCGGGCCTCGGAGGTCCGCAGCAGCTCGCGCAGCTCGGGGTCGTCGCCGTCCTCGGCCAGCAGCTCGCGGGCGCCCGCGGCGTCGTCGGACGCGCGGCGCCACTCCCTGGCGAGCTCGGCGGCGCCCTCCAGGCGGCGGTACTCGCGCCCGACCTCGGCGTAGCGCCGGCGGTCGTTGATGACGTCGGGATCCACCATCTGGCGGCCGAGGTCGCCGAAGCGCGCCTCGATCTGCTGAACGAGCGACTCGATCATGTGCTGCCCAAAGGCTAGGCGACGACTTCCATGCCCACACGCTCCTCGGCGGAGGCGGCGAGCGGGTCCTCGATGGCCAGCACGGCCTCCATCGCGGCGATGGCGACGGCGAGCTGGGAGAGGTCGGGCTCGCGCGTGGTGAGCTTCTGCAGCTGCAGGCCCGGCCACATCACGGCGCGGACCGAGGCGTGGCGGCGGTTGCGCCCGGCGAACTTGATGATCTCGAACGAGATGCCGGCGATCAGCGGGACGCCGACGATCCGCGTGAGCACCAGCCAGTACCAGGCGGGCAGGCCGATCGGGGCGAAGACGAAGATCGCCACGATCATGACGATGAGCAGGAAGCTCGTGCCGCAGCGCGGGTGCAGGCGCGAGAAGCGCTGCGCGTTCTCCGGGGTCAGCGGCAGGCCGGCCTCGTAGCAGGAGATCGTCTTGTGCTCGGCCCCGTGGTACTCGAAGACGCGGCGCAGGTCGCGCAGCCGCGAGATGAGCACGAGGTAGCCGAGGAAGATCGCGGTGCGCAGGACGCCCTCGACCAGCCAGAACAGCACGGCGGAGTCGAGCCGGTCCTTGATCAGGCTCGTCAGGCCGACCGGCACGACGAAGAACAGGCCGACGGCCAGCAGCAGGGCCACGACGATCGTGCCCGCCCAGAGGCCGCCGGAGATCGGCTCCTCGTCCTCGGGCAGCTGCGCGTTGGCCGAGATGCCCAGCGCCTTGAAGCCGATGGCCAGCGACTCGCCCAGCGCGACGACGCCGCGGACGATCGGCAGCCGCAGCGCGCGGTGGCGCTTCAGCACGGAGGTCAGCGGGAAGCTCTGGACCTCGATCTCGCCGCGGGCGGCCTCCTCGGGGTCCAGCCCGTCCTTGCCCTCCAGCTGCTCGGGCAGGGGCTTGCGGATGGCGACGGCCCACGTGGAGACGCCGCGCATCATCACCCCCTCGAGGATGGCCTGACCGCCCACCGGGGCGTCCCGCTGGGCGATCAGGGCGTCACCGAACGCGCCGTCGCCGACGGCGACAGCGGCGCCGTCGCTCGAAGGCGGCGCGTCCGGCAAGGCTGTGGCTAGGAGCCGCTCTTGGCGCGCGCCTGGCGCCGCTTGAAGCGGTCGATGCGGCCGCCGGTGTCCACGAGCTTCTGCCGGCCCGTGTAGAACGGATGGCAGTTCGAGCAGACCTCGACGTGGATCTCGGACTCGGTGGAGCGGGTGTAGAACTCGTTGCCGCAGGTGCACTTGACGTGCGCCTGGACGTACTCGGGGTGGATTCCGGTCTTCATGAGAGGCAGTCAGTCTAGCGGCCGGTAGCGTGACACCAGAGCTACAGGATCCCGGTGCGCTGCCGATCACGCGGGCACGATGGAGACAAGGGGCTCCGCGCCGCTGGACGCCACGAACGTCCGCTTCCGGATGCGCAGCATCCAGGCGGGCGCCTGGCTGACGGTCGGCACCGTCACGGTGTTCTCGCTGTACGCCGTGCTGACGTGGGCCGAGCCCCATCGCGCCGCCATGCTCGCGACGACGCTGGCGACCGGCACGCTCTCGCTGTTCCTCCCCGTGCTCCCGATGGAGCGCGTGATCCGCAGCCGCTGGCGCGAGCCGTTCTTCATCGCCTGGAGCGTCGCCGTCATCGCGATCATCACCGTGATGGCCGCGCTGGACGGCGGGATCGACAGCCCGATCCCGTACGCGCTGGCCATCCCGCTCGCGTTCGGCTCGCTCTCCTACCCGCTCTGGTCGATGGTGCTCGTCGGGGTGCTCGTGCAGGCCTCCGCCGGGACCATCATCTGGCTCGACACCGACGTCCAGCCGGCCTACGCCTACTTCGTCTGCTCCGCGCTGGGGCTCACCACGTGGATGTGCTCGTGGCAGGCGCGCAGCCACGACCGCCTGCACGGCGAGCTCGGGCGCGTCTCCCGCGCCGACCCGCTGACCGGCTGCCTGAACCGCCGCGGCTTCGAGGAGCGCCTGGGCGCCGAGCTCAGCCGGGCGTCGCGGTCGGGCCGCCCCCTCGCGCTCATCCTCCTGGACCTCGACGGGTTCAAGGAGATCAACGACAGCCGCGGCCACGCCGCCGGCGACGCGCTCCTGCGCTGGACCGTCGCGACGATCGAGCGCACGCTGCGCCCCGCGGACGCGCTGGGCCGCATCGGCGGCGACGAGTTCGCGGTCGTGCTCCCCGACGCGGGCCGCGCCGAGGCGGTCGAGATCGCCGAGCGCCTGCGGCAGGTGCTGGCCGACCAGTCGCCGGCCAGCCTCGGCGTCGCCTCCTTCCCCACCGACGGCACCACCGCCGAGCAACTGCACCAGCAGGCCGACGCCGAGCTCTACGCGGTCAAGCGCGGCCGCAAGGGCGGGCGCATCACCGGCCCGCCGCAGGAGCTGAGCTGGGCGGCCGCGATGGCCCGCGCGGTCGACCTGCGCATGGCCGGCCAGCACGACCACTCGCAGGCCGTCGGCGACTACGCGGTGCTCATCGGCGAGCGCCTGGGCTTCGACGGCGACGCGCTCGGCCGCCTGCGCCTGGCGGGCATGCTCCACGACGTCGGCAAGGCCGCCGTCCCCGACGCGATCCTGCGCAAGCCGGGCGCGCTGGACGACGACGAGCGCGCGGTCATCCACGAGCACCCGGCCGCCGGCGCCGAGATGGTCGCCCGCATCGAGGGCCTCGAGCCGCTGGCGGGGTGGGTGCGCGCCAGCCACGAGCACCTCGACGGCAGCGGCTACCCCGACGGCCTGCGCGGCGAGGAGATCCCGCTGCCCAGCCGCATCCTGCTGGTCGCCGACGCCTACGACGCGATGACCAGCGACCGCGTCTACCGCCGCGCGCTCAGCCACGACGACGCCGTCGCCGAGCTGCGCCGCCACGCCGGCACCCAGTTCGACGCCGACTGCGTCGAGCACCTCATCGCGGCGCTGGCCGAGCAGCAGGCCGCGCACGCGCGCCGCTAGACGTCGTAGATCCCGTCGACCGCGAGCAGGACGCCCGCCACGACGAGCCCGGCCGCCAGCAGGCGCCCGGCCCACCGCAGCACGCGATCGCCGGGGCCCGGGTCCGGTCGCCGCGCCGCCAGGGCGAGGA